>CAZTYT010000029.1:0-14352 GCA_964618245.1 uncultured Legionella sp.
GGTCAAGGGGCGCCAGAGGAATTAATGCACTCAACAGAACCTCAGGTCAGGCAATTTATGCATGGCGAAGCAGATGGAGTGGTGCCTTTTCATTATCCAGCCAGACCCTATACCGAGGAGTTATTGGATGCTTGAATTAATTAGCCGTTTTGGTCATCGGGGTACACGTGTTTTGCAAAATTTAGGAAACTCCGGGCTGTTTTTATTTTTCATGCTCTTTCGCAAGCCTGGACTTTTCAAATTGAGACCCTTATTAGCCTACCAAATTCATTTTGTAGGCGTGTTATCTTGTTTGATTATCGTCGTTTCTGCTTTATTTATTGGCATGGTAGTTGGTTTGCAAGGATATAATACTTTGCAAAAATTTGGTGCTTCAAGCCAATTAGGACAACTTTTGGCGCTTAGTATTTCCAGAGAGTTAGGGCCGGTGATAAGTGCCTTACTATTTGCCGGGCGTGCTGGTTCAGCGTTGACCGCTGAAATAGGTCTAATGAAAACTACCGAGCAATTATCTAGTATGGATATGATGGGCGTTGACCCTTTAGGAAGAGTAATTTATCCACGTTTTCTCGCGGGTTTTATTACTTTACCAATATTATCTTTGATTTTTTCAGCGGTGGCTATTTTTGGTGGTTATTTTATTGGAGTGCAGTGGTTAGGAGTAGATGCAGGCAGTTTTTGGTCTAATATGCAGGCAGCAGTGAATTTTCGAATTGATGTACTCAGTGGTATTATCAAAAGTTTAGTGTTTGCTTTTGTAGTAACTTGGATCGCTGTATTTCAAGGGTTTGAATGTGTTCCCACCGCTGAGGGGATTAGCCAGGCGACAACTAAAACAGTAGTTTACTCTTCACTTGCTGTATTAGGTCTGGATTTTTTGTTGACTGCAATGATGATTGGAGATTGGTAAATGAATAAGCAACGATACGTAGATATAAGTGTTGGGCTATTTATGTTGCTTGGTTTATTGGCTTTATTGGTTATGGCAATGAAAGTGAGTAGTATTTCGGATTTTATTTCTCCGAAAACCTATGTAGTCACAGCCGATTTTTCTGATATTGGGGGCTTGAAAGTGCGGGCGCCCGTGACAGTGGCTGGTGTGAAAATAGGAGAAGTTACTCGCATTGATTTGCAACCAGGAGAATTAAATGCCAAGGTGACCATGCGTCTGCAAAGCGATAAAAAAATTCCTTATGAAGATTCCTCGGCAAGAATCTTGACTCAAGGCTTGCTTGGTTCCAATTATATTAGTATTGTTCCAGGCTTTGACGATGAAGAAAATAAAGATCATCCTTATTTGCGCAATGGTGATTTAATTGCCAAGACTCAAGAGGCAATTATTTTAGAAAACTTAATTGGTCAGTTATTATTTAATATAAAAAAATAGGTGCGACATGAGAATATTAAAAACAGTTTTATTCGTTGTAGGTGTGTTGCTTTCTCCACTAATCATCGCTCAAAGCTCTCCTGTACCTATGTTAGAGCAAGCTGCCAATGCAATTATTGCCACATTGAAAGACAATAAAAGCAATTTAAAAAATAATCCTAATATTATTTATAATGCTGTTGAGCGCAATTTGTTACCCATTGTTGATGTAGCAGGTATGTCCCGTTCTGTTTTAGGACGACAAGCATGGAATAAAGCTACCGCTGATCAAAAAAACAGGTTCTCTCAGGCTTTTACACGTTTGGTCATTCGTACGTACGCCAGCCCTTTAGCACAATACTCTGATGAGACTGTACAGTTTTTACCGGTACGAGGTTCATTAAGTGCTCGCTTTTTACGGGTTAACAGCGTTATTGTTCGTTCTGAAGGACAAAATATTCCATTAACCTATAGTTTGGTTGATAAAAATGGCCAGTGGAAAATTTATGACATTAGCGTTGAAGGAGTAAGTTTGCTGCAAAGTTTCAGGTCGCAGTTTGCGCAAGTGTTGCAAAACTCCAGCATTGATGAAGTCATTAAACAAATGCAGCAAAAACAATTGAAAAAGGCTGCATAAGTGAAGGTAAATTATTTTAAACCAGGATCTGAGCTGACTTTTAAGTCAGTAGTTAATATTAGAGACCAGCTTTATCGAATAATACTTGATAAGGCTACGGATAAGCTTTGCCTTGATTTAAGTGAAGTTATTCATTGCGATAGTGCTGGTTTGGCTTTACTAATTGAGGCTAAAAGGTTATGCAAAAAAAATAATAAAAGTTTTGCAGTGACGGGTATGTCTGAGGAAACCCGTTTTTTGGCAGATTTTTGTGGTGTGAAAGAGATATTGGAAGTGGTGTAAGGTGTATTTGCATTTCTAGGTTTTGTGAACGAATTTTTGATTAGTTGAAAATAAGTCGTCGTTGCGAACGCAGTGAAGCAATCGAGTACAGAGTTTTAGCGAAGCTTCAAGCTGTATTGTTTCGCTAACGCTCGCAAAGACGCGTGATAGATAAAATGCGTTCATAGAGCCAAGGTTTTGACCTAATTTTGAGAAATGTAAAAAAGCCTATAATAATATTTAAAATTCCCCTCTTGTTATTTTCACGTTTATCCCTGTTTTATATAGGTTAATTAAGTAAAAAAACTGTATTTATTTCAATTTGTGAGCTAATTTTAATGATAAGTAATGAAGAAGTTGAACAAAAACTTAAAGCCACTGACGAAGTGTTTTTCGTAAAAGTGGAGGGGGATGGTTACCGATATCAGGTAACGGTAGTAAGTGATGTGTTTGTAAATAAATCGCCTGTTGCACGGCAACAGTGGGTTTATTCACAACTAAAAGAATTTATTACCACTGGCATGCTTCATGCCATCAGTATGACGACGTGGACAAAAGAAGAATGGGGGAAACAACATGGATAAATTATTGATTAATGGCGGTAAGTCATTAAATGGTGAAGTCGTTATTTCTGGTGCAAAAAATGCTGCATTGCCTATTATGGCAGCTAGTCTACTTGCCAGTGACCATGTGACGATTTCTAATGTTCCTCATCTTAAAGACATCACGACAATGATGGAACTGTTGGGTCAGCTAGGAGCACATTTAATTGTTGATGAAAAAATGAATGTCCAGGTTGATTCAAGTCAAGTGAATGAATTTGTAGCCCCCTATGATTTAGTTAAAACCATGCGCGCTTCTATCTTGGTGCTTGGCCCTATGTTAGCTCGATTTGGGAAAGCAGATGTATCTTTGCCAGGTGGTTGTGCTATTGGTACGCGTCCTGTTGATTTGCATCTAAAAGCTTTAAAGGCGATGGGTGCAGATATTACCGTTAAAAATGGCTATATTAATGCGCGTTGTAAACGAGGCCGTTTACAAGGAAAGCGTATCATGTTTGATACAGTGACAGTGACTGGCACAGAAAATATCTTGATGGCTGCTGTTCTGGCAGAAGGTACAACCATTATTAAAAATGCAGCACGTGAGCCTGAAGTAGTGGATTTGGCGAATTTCTTGACGCAAATGGGTGCTAAAATTTCCGGTGCAGGGACTTCAATTATTGAGGTGGAAGGAGTGGAAGCTCTTTCTGGTGGCACTTATTCAGTGATGTCTGATCGAATTGAAGCTGGAACTTATCTTGCTGCGGCTGCTTTGACTCGTGGCCATGTAACGGTTAAACGAGTACGTCCTGATACGTTGTTATCCCAATTATGTAAGTTTGAAGAAGCTGGTGCCGAATTGACGATTGGCGAGGATTGGGTCAGCTTAAACATGCATAATAAGCGTCCTCAGGCAGTTAATATTTCAACAGCACCTTATCCTGCATTTGCAACAGACATGCAAGCGCAATTTATGGCTATGAACTCTGTTGCCGATGGATCCTCTACTATCGTTGAAACAATTTTTGAAAATCGTTTTATGCACGTACAAGAATTACAACGCATGGGGGCACAAATCCAGCTTAATGGTAATACTGCCATTATTAATGGCGTTGAAAAACTCACCGGTGCACCAGTAATGGCTACGGATTTACGTGCTTCTGCCAGCTTAATCCTGGCAGGCTTAGTGGCTGAAGGAGAGACTACCGTTGAGCGTATTTACCACGTGGATCGAGGCTATGAGCGTATCGAAGAAAAATTCTCTTTATTAGGTGCGGATATCAAGAGGATTTCTGAGCGGTGATTACCCAAAAAGAATTAGTTACCTACCTGCAACAATTATTGAGTTGTGATCGGTATAATGATTACGCCCCTAATGGGTTGCAGGTTGAAGGAAAGGAAGCGATTCAACGCATTTGTACCGCAGTAACTGCTTCAGATGATGTTATTTTGCAAGCCATCTCTCATAAAGCTGATGCATTATTGGTGCATCATGGTTATTTTTGGCGAGGGGAAAGTCCACTAATTACTGGAATGAAACGCCAACGAATACAAAAACTTTTAGCTCATGATATCAATTTATTAGCTTATCACTTGCCTTTAGATTGTCATCTTGAATTAGGTAATAATGCTTGTTTGGCAAAATTATTTGCGATGGAATCAGTGCAAATGCATCGAGCAGCCGGTACGGATAATCTATTATGGTCTGGCCAGTTTGATCAGAATATGTCTGGTAATGAGCTTGCTGCTTTTTTAGCGAAAAAGCTTGACCGTGAGCCTTTAGTGGTTGCCGGGCCTGACCAATTAATTAAAAAGATTGCCTGGTGCAGTGGTGGTGCTCAAGATTTTATTGAGGAAGCCAAGCGATTAGGAGTTGATGCTTATATCAGTGGTGAAATATCAGAGCGTACCTATTATCAGGCTAAGGAATTAGGTCTTTGGTATTATTCTTGCGGGCATCATGCCACAGAGCGTTATGGGATACAGGCTTTAGGAGAATATATTGCTGCTTATTTTCAGTTAGAGCATGTATTTATTGATAGCGAAAATCCCGTTTAATAGTTTAAAATTGTTTATTAGTATGTAACGATTAATCGTCATTGTGAACGCAACGACCATGGGATAGCCCATTTTTTATATGTTTATAGACGTTAAGGGATTGTTTTAATGTTTAATTTTCGATGTCTAGCATTATTATTTTTTTTATGTTGTTCTTTTTTGTGTCACGGGGGTGGCATTGAAAAACAAAATAAAATTTTCCGTAATTTTTGGCATCCTACCTATAATGGCGAGCGATTGGATTACTGTACATTAGAGGGAAAAGAGTGTGGCAGGGTCACCGCAACTCATTATTGCCAAATGCTTGGGTATGATTATGCTAATCAAAGCATTATTGCTTATAACCTTGGTTTAACACACTATATTTCTTCTCGTGCCCGTTGCAAAGGTTGGCGTTGCAATGGCTTTATGACTATTCGTTGTGTGAAGACTCTTTCGCATACTCCTCCCCAATCATATCATTACCGTGAAAAACGCTTTGTGGTCCCTCGATTTGATCATTTTCGTGTTGATTGGTGTTATACCCAAGGAAAAGATTGTGGCCGTAGGGCTGCAAATTCTTTTTGTAGTCGAATGGGTTTCATGAAAGCCAAGCATTTTGTTAAAGAAACTCAGATTGGAGCAACAAAAAGTATAGGAAGCCAAGAGTTATGTTTTGGTAATCAATGTAATGCTTTTAAAGAAATCGTATGTTTCCGATGAAATCATTCACTCTTTGTGATTAAAATTAAAACAAAGTGGACTTTTTTGGTTGTTTGGGGTATATTGTGGCAAAATAATCTACTGTAATTATTATGGCCGTATTTCCTCGTGTTAAACAAATATTATCACCTAGACGCCTAAACTCTTACTCGATGCAATTTATTAAGCATGCTAATGATTGCATTGATGAACTTAATTTATTAATTGATGCTTATAACGATGATGAAAAAACCAGAGATGAAAAACTCGCGACGCTTTATCAAATTTATCTAAAGCAAAAAAAATTAAATGCTAGCCTTCCAGATGAATTAATGGCTAATTTTCCAGACTATATAGAACAAGTTCATTATAAATTATTTAAAAACCTGCAAAAACATTTTAAAACATTGGGCGTGACATCACTTCATGAAGAGACGTTACAAGCCGCATTAACTTCTCAACCAATGAAAAGTGATCCTTCATCATTACCTGAAATCATTGAGAATATGCCTCCTGAAAAGATACGTGAGTTGTTAGCACTCTTATCAAAGGGCGGCGCTATTAATAAATGGAAGCTACATAATTTATATGCATTTTATGAAGATGGTTATAGTGATTATCAAAAATTTTTAGCGACGCATTCAATTAGTTTTATCGGCGAAGCGGATAGTTATGGTAATACCAGAAATTATAAAGTAACCAATCACCTCACAGGTCAAAGTTTAGTTCTAAGAGCGGAAAATCGTTTGGATTCTTCCCGAATTGCTGAAAATCATTTGATAGAAAATGGTTTGAAAAATGCACTGGTTCCAATTAAAGCCCAGCGCATGGGATCCTACTATAGTAATAAATGGAATAAACGGCAGGGCAAGAAAGAAGGAACAGTAGTAAGAACTCTTCTGGTTGTTGATTATATAGCCGGTGGTGATTTATGTCATCAGGCCAAACAGCTTAAAGAAAAACAATCACCTACTCAATTGCTACAGGAAGCACTTCATATTTATAGCCAAATGGCTGTTATATTAGCTGAAATTGCTAATAAAGGTTGTCTTTTTCTTGATATGAAAAACCCTAATTGGTTAATAGAAAATGGGATCTTGCGAATAGCTGATACCAAATCTTTTTCCTTCCTTGATGACCAAGGAAAATATTATCACTCAAATAATAGAGATAAATGGTGTACACCACTTACTTCAAGACATTGGGAACCCCCAGAAATAAGGGGTTTTAGAGAGAGCACAGTTTTCGATGGTGACTCAGTACATGCCTTTATGCTGGGAAAAAACTTCTATCAGTTTTTAACAGATGCTACTTTTTCTCAAGTGTATTCTGCGGATGAAGATAATATAGATTTTTCTTATCCTGTTTTTTCGGGATCGGAAGAAGGTAAGGCTTTGTGTAGTCTAATTAAAGACTTAATCCGGACTAAGCCTGAGGATCGAATATCTGTTAATACAGCTATTACTCGTTTACAAGCCTTAAGGGATAGTTTTGATCTGAACGTGGCTCGAGATAAAAATATAGCGAATCTGAATAAACTGGAACAGTATAAAAAAGGCTATAACAGTGAACAAATAGCCGAAATAGTGGAACAGGGAAGGAGGAATATTGAGGCAGCAGAATTTAGTGCGATCGCTCAGATACCAGGTTGGGCTGCCAAGACTCGACAAGACGTTTTAATGACCTTATCTCTTGACGACTTGAAAAAGGAGTGCGAGACTATTTTAGAACAATTTCAAACGACCGAAAACTCCTCTCTTGATTTAGAGGCACTCAGCTTTATCTCTACTAAAAGTCAAACTGTGAAGTTATCAACTAATAAGGAAGAGTTGATAAAGCTTCATGATGAATTAATCACATTATTTAAAAACCTCCAGCAAGACCCGCTAATAGCCATGCTAAAAGAAAATATCGAGAAATTTCGTAAAGAAAGTCGTTTTTATACGATTGGTATGGAAAGTAAAGCATTAAGGATCGAACAGGCTTTAGCAAAGGTGCCAATGGCAGAACGATGCAATATGCATTTGCAGTCATCTGAAGCATGCAAAGAGGTTTTTAAAGCATTAGCAGCGCATCGCCATCCTTTTCGATCTAATCCGGTCAACCAGGATGGAACAATTAATATGGCTAAAGCAGCAAATTCATATAGGTTGTTTCATCAAAAAGCAGTATGTATTAAGCCAGAGATGCCAGTAGAGCATGGAGTAGCGAATGCTCCTTAATTTGATATCGTAGGTCGGGCTTTGGCCCGATCTACAGGGTTTTTATTTATCCTCTGTTTTTGACTCAGCAGGCGCTTTAGTTTTTTCTGGTTTGGCTTCTGTTGAAGTATTTTCATCCATGCCTGATTGCGCTCTTAGATCTTTATAATCCTGAATAATTTGCCCCACGCTAGTTTTAATGTCACTAAATAACTTATTTGTCATTGCTGCTAGCTCTTTTAGATCAGGTATTTTGGATTTTTCGTCACTCATAACTCACTCCGTGATGTAAAAGCAGGATACAGATATATTTAAAAGTATATACTACCTTATCAAGTTTTGCTGAGTGACAAAATTCTTTATCCCCAGGGTTGCATTAATTGCATTGCAGGTTTAAGTAGTTTATTTACTAAAGAAGGCTTGGGCGGAATAGTAAGTGTGAATATCTTATGGGTGGCAATTTTCCCTAAGAGGTAGTCGTCACTTGTGGCTAGTTGATCCACGAGCTTTAATTCAAAAGCATCTTTTGCAAGCCAATGTTCGCCAGTAGCAACTTTATCTATATCAAGCTGTTCTCGGTTCGTAGCAACATAATTTCTAAATATCGTGTGAATCTTTTCCAAGTCTTCCTGGAATTTTTGACGACCTTTTTCAGTATTCTCACCAAAAAGGGTTAAGGTTCGTTTGTATTCTCCAGCGGTTAATAATTCCACATCGACATCATGTTTTTTTAGCCATCGATGAAAATTGGGGATTTGTCCAACCACTCCAATTGAACCGATAATAGCAAAAGGAGCCGCAATAATCTGATTGGCAACACAAGCCATTAAATAACCGCCACTGGCGGCCATTTTATCAATGCTCACTGTGAGAGGAATTTTGCGGTCGCGAATACGTTGAAGCTGCGAAGCAGCTAAACCATAGGTGTTAACCACTCCTCCCGGGCTATCTAGGCGTACTAAAACTTCATCTTCAGGTTGTGCCGTACATAAAATAGCAGTGATCTCTTCGCGCAGCTGCTCTACCTGGGTTGCTTTCATATCGCCGTGAAAATCAATGACATAGAGTGTCGATTGGTTGGTTTCCTTATTTTTTTTCTTTTTAGGCGTTTTTTTTCCATGAATTTTTTTATTCATTAAAGTATTTAGGTGTTCATAATGCTCATTGAGAGAAATAATTTCCAATTTGGGCTTAGGTTTGCGACTCATCGCAAAAAAACCGGCAAAAATCACCAAGAAGGCGATAACAACAGTAAGGGCTTTTAAAAAAAATAGACCATATTGACTTAAAAATTCCATAGCAGATCTTTATAAAATAGAGAGAAAAGAGATTATGGCGTTCTCTAATAAAGGACGCAAGGATAAAATATAATGAAATATAGGCTATGATGTAATTAATGAATATCATAAAGGGCTAATTATGGCTAAGCGAGAAGAAGAAATTGAAAAATTACAGGTTGCTGCAATTGATTTAATTTGTTTGCTAAACTCTCCAAACACCCTTTTTGATGAAGGTATTTTTAGAATACCTGGTGCGGAAGAGACTATAGAAAAAGCAATGGGTAAAATTGAAAAAGGATTAAGAGTGCCAGAGTTTTTAAACGACTCTGTCGGGGTAGATGAAAAAAAATACCTGATTTTATCTATCCATGATAAGGCCTCTTTATTAAAAAGAATTATCCGTCAATTGCATGATCTGGGCGACCCTTTATTTACGATAGACCAATTTGAAGCGCTAAAACAATTAGATGTAAACGCACCTGACTTTGCAAAGAAGGTAGGAAATTCTTTAATAGGAACACATTATTTACGCCAAAAAACAGTGATCAATCTATTTAGTTTGTTGAATAAAATTTCAAAAAAAGGCGAATTGAAAATGGATGCGGCCAATTTGGCAAAAGTATTTGCTCCTATCGTAATTGAGGGCCCAGGTGTTTTAGAGGGATTATCAGAAAAAATAGACTTCGTACAAAATTTAATTGAAAATTCCCCTATTCAGGATCCAAAAGAAAGAATTTTGTTTAGCACCCATTATAAGCACTTTACAGAGACTGCCAATTCAAAGAGGCATCATGCCTTTGATGTGGATGGGAGTACTTTCAAGGACTTAGATAATGATCTTAAAGGTTATAAAGGGGATTATTTAAAAAGCAAAATCTTATTAAATTTTAAAAAGGAAATTGAGCGAACTACTTCTCGTCAATCCCTGGATAGGCTATTGAAAGAGGATTTGGAAAAGCGTCCTGAATATCAAGTACTTCGCACAGGACAAGATTTAACTACCCGCTGTTTAGGATTTTTTGGATTAAAAACCTCCTCCATTAAAGCGCTTGAGGAAATGATAAAAGAGCAACAGCGAAACTTTGAAATTGAGTCAACCTATAAAATTTAAGTTAGAAAACTTGTTTTGTTTGTTAGTTCTTGTACTATGACTTATTCATGGAACAAGAAATCACATGTAGGTTGGGCCTTGGCCCAACAAATCCTTTTCCACATTTTCATAAAAAATAGAATTTGCCCATGCTTGATGTAATTAACTTAACTTTTGATTATCAAGAACAACCTTTATTAAATGAGGTGTCCTTTAACATCCCTCCTGGTGCTTTACTGCATTTGCGTGGCGCTAATGGGGCTGGGAAAACCACTTTACTTAAATTAATCGCTGGTCTTTATTATCCACTTGCAGGTGAAATTCAATTTTTTGGGAAAAACATTCATTCAAATTTGGCTAGCTATCAGCAAGCATTATGTTTCATTGGTCATAAGACTGGAATGAATCCAGGTTTAACTCTACGAGAAAATTGTCGTTTTGATCTACATTACCATCAAAATTCATTAGACGAACTGGTTGCCGTCTTTCATTTGGAGCGTTATTTGGATTTGCCTTGTGGATTATTATCAGCAGGGCAGAGAAGGCAAGTCGCTTTGTTGCGTTTATGGATGACCAAAGCAAAACTATGGTTATTGGATGAGCCACTTACTGCTCTGGATGAAAAAGCTTTAACCATCTTAATGGCCAGGATTAAAAGCCATCGTGAGCAAGGCGGGGCTGTTTTACTAACGTCACATCAGCAATTACCTTTAGAGTCTGTTCATTACCTGGAGCATCAATTGTGATCTTGTTTATCAAACTATGCCAACGGGAATTGCTTATTCAGGCTCGGCAAATTCGCTTTTTATTAAATTCTTGCTTGTTTCTCCTGATTTTTTTACTTATGTTTCCGCTTACCTTAAAGCCAGAAACTGTTTTATTGCGTACCGTAGCGCCTGGTTTGGTATGGATGGCTATTCTTTTTTCGCTTTTACTTTCTGCAGAACGTCTGTTTATGCAAGATTATGAGCATGGTGTGATGGAGCAATGGCTGGTTTCTGGATATTCCTTACCATTAATGGTGAGTGCCAAGGTGATTGCACATTGGTTATTTAATTTATTGCCCTTATTGCTTTTATGCCCACTGGTTGCTTTACTTTTTGCTTTAAATGTCTGGGAAACCTGGATTTTAGCATTAACTATTATTTGTGGTACGCCTGCCTTGTTATTTCTTTGTGCGTTAGTTGCTGCTTTTGGGGTTGGCGTTAACCAAAAAGGAGTATTGATGGCGCTTATTTTGCTGCCATTGACGTTGCCTTTGCTTATTTTTGGTAGTGGCACCTTAAACATTGCTATGCAAAATTTACCTGTGAGCGGTTATTTAGCTATTCTTCTGGCAATGTCTGTTATTGCTGTAGGTTTTCTGCCTTATGCTATTGCAGGAGTCATACGGGTATGTCATGTAGAGTAAATATCATATGCTTGTACCTTATTTATAATTCAGTTGGTAATGCTATAAAAGTCAGGAAATTTTGCGAATGCATGGATGCATGTTAAAATCGGCTTTTTTTGATTTCAATTACCCCTATGTGGAAATTATTATACCAACTAGCCTCGCCTCAATCTTTTTATCGCTATGCAAGTCATATTAATCCTGTTTTGGCAGTGTGTGCTTTGCTAATGCTTGCAGTGGGTATGATTTGGGGGCTTGCTTTTACTCCGGCTGATTATCAACAAGGCGACGCTTTTCGGATTATTTATGTTCATGTTCCGAGCGCTTTTTTGTCCATGGCGCTTTATGGATGGATGGGATTTTTAGCAGTTTTACTTTTGGTATGGCGTATTAAAATTGCTGGTTTATTAATAAGTCAAATTGCTCCTGTTGGTGCTTGCATGGCATTTTTGGCATTAGTAACCGGTAGTATTTGGGGTAAACCCATGTGGGGCACTTGGTGGGTATGGGATGCACGTTTAACGTCAGAATTAATTCTTTTATTGCTTTATGCAGCTATTTTGGCAACGCATCAAACAGTCAAGAATAAAGAAGATGGGGATAAGATTATTGCCATTTTAACGTTGGTTGGTTTAGTCGATTTACCCATTATTCATTATTCCGTCTATTGGTGGAATACGTTGCATCAAGGCTCAACTTTGTCAGTTTTTGCCAAGCCCAAAATTGATAGCAGTATGATTTATCCTTTGCTGCTTACTATCGTGGGTTTTTTTGCTTACTCGTTGTGGATTATTTTTGAAAAAGCCCGTCAGGAAGTGTTAATCCGGGAAAAAAGACAATCCTGGGTAAAACGTCACTTTGAAGAGGGATTAAAATGAACCAATTTTTTACATGGCTAGCCATGGGGGGCTATTCTGCTTATGTGTGGCCAGCTTATGGTTTGGTTGGTGTGGTTTTAATCTTGAATCTTGTGGAAGTGAAATGGAAAAAGAAACGAATACAACGCATGCTACAACAATGGTTTAGACAGTAAATATGAATCCAGCTCGCCAACGCAAAATTATTATTTTATTGACTTCTGCAATAGTGTTATCTATTGCTTTGGGTCTCATTTTGTATGCCTTAAGACAAAATATCAATTTGTTCTATACCCCAACCCAGATAGTAAAGGGGCAGGCTCCTTTGCAACGCAATATTCGTGCTGGAGGAATGGTTGAAAAAGGTTCTTTTAGCCGTGCGAAACAGGGGTTGGCTGTTGAGTTTAAGATTACGGATTTTAATCAATCGGTAGTCGTATCCTATACTGGCATCCTTCCTGATTTATTTCGCGAAGGGCAAGGAGTGGTGGTTGAAGGCCAATTGCTGGATAATCAGCGAATCCAGGCTGAAAGGGTTTTGGCAAAGCATGATGCCAATTATATGCCTCCTGAGGTGAAAGCTGCATTGGTAAAAAAGGGGGAATGATGAGTGCTGAATTGGGGCTTTTTTCTTTAATTTTGGCTTTAATTGCTTCAGCTGCTTTAACTTTAATTCCTTTTGCAGGGTTGTTATTAAAGCGTGATAATTTGATGGATGCAGCAAAACCCTATGCAATTGCTCAATTTTTCTTTATTTCTTTGGCTTACTTGTTTCTTACAGTTTGCTTTTTAACCGATGATTTCTCTGTTATTTATGTGGTGAATAATTCCAGTCTTGCTTTACCCTGGTTTTATAAATTATGTGCCGTATGGGGGGGGCATGAAGGCTCCATGTTGCTATGGGTCGCTATTTTAAGCTTTTGGACTCTGATGGTGACATTTTTAAGTTCAGGCCTGGACAAGGAAATGAGAACCAGAGTTTTAGTCGTGCTTGGCGCTTTAGGTATTGGTTTTATTTTATTTTTACTGACAACTTCAAATCCTTATTTGCGTCAATTTCAAGTATTGAATACTTCCGGGCGTGATTTAAATCCCCTATTGCAAGATCCAGGTTTTTTATTTCATCCTCCTATGTTATACATGGGATATGTTGGTTTTTCAGTAGCATTTGCCTTTGCTATTGCGGCTTTATGGGCTGGAAAAGTAGAAGCTGGTTGGTCAAAATGGACGCGTCCCTGGACCTTGGCCGCATGGTGTTGTTTGACTGCAGGTATTACCTTGGGTAGCTGGTGGGCCTATAGGGAATTAGGTTGGGGGGGATGGTGGTTTTGGGATCCTGTTGAAAATGCCTCATTTATGCCGTGGTTGGTTGGTACCGCTTTATTACACTCGTTGGCAGTGACTGAACAGCGGCAGCAATTTAAAGCATGGACCATGCTATTGGCTATAGCTGCTTTTTCTCTTAGTTTAATTGGCACTTTTCTAGTTCGTTCAGGGGTGCTTACTTCAGTGCATGCTTTTGCTGTAGATCCTTTACGTGGTCTATATATCTTAGGATTTTTATTAGTAGTAATTGGCGGCTCTCTTGTGCTATTTTTATTCAGATCACAAACTCTTCATTCAACACAGAGTCCCAGTCTTCTTTCACGGGAAAGTGCTTTATTGTTAAATAATGTATTTTTATTAGTAATTATGCTTACTGTCTTAATGGGTACCGTTTATCCCTTATTGGTTGATGGTTTGGGATTAGGTAAATTGTCAGTAGGGGCGCCTTATTTTAACGCAGTTTTTGTTCCTTTAATGATACCTATGTTGTTTTTAATGGGGTTAGGTATTCATTTAAAGTGGGGAAAAGATAATTGGAAAACAATAGCTAAAAGATTATGGGGTATTGCTTTACTAAGTATTTTGGTACCAATAATTCTTTTGTTAACAACTTCCCATCACTGGGATACTTCAGCCTTTTGGGGATTGGTTTTAGCCTCA
>CAZTYT010000030.1:0-13881 GCA_964618245.1 uncultured Legionella sp.
AAACCCCTAAGGAGCTCATAGCAAAAATATAAAGAATTCCCGCATTAATATTGGCAAGTACCATTCCTTCTTGGAAAGGAATAACAGCCCAACCAGCTAAGGCAGGAACTAATGCGAATAGTGGTGCGACAATAAAAAGATATTTATTTGAGCGCGTAGGAATAACAATTTCCTTAGTAATTAACTTAATCAAGTCTGCGATTGGCTGCAGTAAACCTTTTACCCCAACTCGATTAGGACCAATACGCAATTGAATATAACCAATTACTTTACGTTCAGCATAAATTACATATGCAACGCACAGCAGTAATGGCACAACGATGACCAGTATTTTAATAACAACCCAAATTAATATGCTAATATCATGCAGCATTTTCGTACCTGCCTAGCGCTTAATAGTTATTGCAGCAAATGAATGACCCAAATCAACTGTTTCAGGCATTGCGTTTGCTACCCATACGACGTCTGCCGCAACACGTTCATCACGTTTAAGCGGCAATGTTATCTCAATATCTCCCTGAGATACAGTAGCAATTTCATCTAATTGCAATCTATCTGCTGTTGCGGGATTAATACGTATGCAGGCTGAATCAGCAGCAGCACATAATTGTAGTTCTTTGGCATTTCTAACAATAGAATCAATACGATAAAGTGGCCATTCCCCAACACGAATCAAACTTTGATTGATGACTGGTAAACACTCTGGATAATAAGGCGTATATTCTTGTTCTATTGCAATTGTCGCCATATTTTTTATTTCAGACAAAATATCTTCGGTTGAAGTATATTCAAACTCTTTGCACTGAAATAAATTACCTAATACACGTAATACTTTCCAAGCTGGCCGTGCTTCTCCATGCGGGGAGAGTGCACCCCTCACTGTCTGCCAGGTATTGTCAATATTAATGTAGGTTCCTGATGTTTCTGCATAGGGGGCTATCGGTAAAATTACATCAGCATAATCACGCATAGACTCCTGATCATATGCAGACATCAATACCACAAACTCAGCACCCAACATGGATTGTCTGGTACCATAGGGGTTAGCGAAATCATATCCGGGCTCAACTCCCATTAAAACATAAGCTTTCAACTTGGCATTTAACGCAGCCTGTACATCCATTCCTAGTTTCGGAGATGCTTTTCCAGCGACACTTCGATGAGGAATCATTCCTGCCATCCAAGCACCAGCCGTATTTGCACCATGAGTTAGTCGCAGGACTTTAGCGCCACTAAGCTTGGCAATAAGATAAACCAAGGTACGTAATAAAGAAGCTTCAGGGTGGTTTTCACAAATAGCTCCTGTAACGATACAAGCCTTTTCCTCTTTAAGCGCTTTAGCAAAACTTTCTGTAGTTTTATCAACTTCCAAACCAATCAATAGTTTTTGTACCTCAGCGGGTAACGCTTTCATATCACTAGCAAGTGCTTTAATTAGTTTAGCCAAATGCATCGGCATTTCTAAAGGGGAGATAACTACACGCTCTTGTACATCAAAATGATATTCGTAATCCATAGGATTGATCGCATACACTTTAGCCCCATTACGATATGCTTTGCGAACTCGGACACCTGCAAGTGGTACTTCACGATCAATATTACAACCTATCAATAAAATTGAATTTTGATTTTCTATTTCTGCATAAGGTAACGAGTTAATGGGTGTATTGGGTTGATTTGCCTGATCCCTAAAATCAGTTTGCTGGAGACGATGATCCAGATTATGTACACCAATCTCCCGCATCAATTTTTGCAATAAATACATTTCTTCTAAAGTTGAAGAGCTGGAGGCAAAAGCAGCAACTTGTTCACCGCCGTGTTGTTTGATAATGCGACTTAAACCATCCGCTGCAAATTTTAATGCAGTTTCCCAATCGACTTCTTCCCACTGACCATTGCGCTTAATTTGAGGCCTATTGCTTCGAGTAGGACTTTTTAGACCAAGATAACTGAACCTGTCTCTATCAGATAGCCAGGTTTCATTGATGGATTCATTCTCTTTAGGAACAACGCGCATGATTTCATTTCTACGTGTATGCACGTGAACGTTTGCCCCTAAACAGTCATGAGGAGCAACACTATCATATTGGGTCATTTCCCAAGCTCTCGCTGAAAAACGATAAGGCTTTGATGTTAAAGCGCCAACAGGACAAAGATCGATAATGTTACCAGAAACCTCTGATTTCATACTGTGCTGCACATAGGTTCCAATTTGCATGTGCTCACCACGACCAGTAGCACCTAGCTCTCTCAAGCCTGCAATTTCTTCGCCGAACCGAACACAACGAGTGCAATGAATACAACGAGTCATTTCTGTTGATATTAATGTACCTAAATCATCATCATGTACTGAGCGTTTTGCTTCAGAGTACTCAGATTCATCCTGACCAAATCCCATCGATACATCTTGTAGTTCGCACTCACCACCTTGATCACAAATCGGACAATCGAGCGGATGATTAATTAAAAGAAATTCCATTACTGCTTTTTGTGAATGCAAAGCTTGCTCAGACTTTGTAAAAACCTTCATTCCATTAGTAATGGGAGTCGCACAAGCAGGAACTGGTTTTCTACCATTTTCCACTTCCACCAGACACATACGGCAATTTGCCGCAACAGATAATTTTTTATGATAACAAAAACGAGGAATATGAATTCCTGCTTCATCGGCAACTTCAATAATCATTTTGCCGTTTTCTGCTTCAAATGTTTTACCGTCGATTTCAATAGTAGTTGTCATGGTTAAAACCTTTTAATTTATGCTGCGACGATCGAGCGTTTATGCTTAATAAAGTAGTCAAACTCATTATAGAAATGCTTGACAAAACTTTGTACAGGCCAGGCAGCTGCTTCACCCAAAGCACAAATGGTTCGTCCTTCAATATTATTTGCAACATTGACTAGTTTTTCTATGTCACCAGGCTCGCCATGGCCTTCTTTAATTCGATGCAATAGGCGGACTAACCAACCTGTTCCTTCGCGACATGGCGTACATTGACCACAGGATTCATCCATATAAAATTCAGAAATACGATATAATGCATCAACCATACAAGTACTTTCATCCATTACAATGACAGCACCCGAACCTAACCCTGAGCCTGCTTTCTGGATACTGTCATAATCCATATCCAATTGCATCATCACATCGCCAGGTAATACTGGCATGGAAGTTCCGCCAGGAATGACCGCTTTAATTCTGCGACCACCCTGAACGCCACCGGCCAATTCCAATAATGTTTTAAAAGGCGTACCTAAAGGGATTTCAAAATTGCCAGGTTTGTTAACATGACCACTTACGCTAAAGCATTTGGTTCCACCATTATTAGGCTTACCTAATTGTAAAAACCATTCTCCACCCTTCTCAAGAATAACCGGTACTGATGCAAAGGTTTCTGTGTTATTAATGGTAGTAGGTTTACCGTACAAACCATAATTCGCTGGGAAAGGAGGTTTAAATCTTGGTTGACCTTTTTTGCCTTCGATAGAATTTAATAATGCAGTCTCTTCACCACAAATATAAGCGCCAGCACCAAGGTGATTATACAAATCAAAATCAACACCGGATCCTAAAATATTCTTGCCTAATAATCCTGCTGCATAAGCTTCTTTCAAAGCGGCTTCAGTGTGTTCATATGGCAACCAGAATTCGCCACGAATGTAGTTGTAACCGACTGTTGCTCCCATCACATAACCAGCGATTGCCATTCCTTCAATAAGCTGATGAGGGTTATAAGTTAAAATATCACGGTCCTTACAGGTACCTGGCTCTCCCTCGTCCGAGTTGCATACTACATATTTTTGTACTGGAGTATTACGATTCATAAAACTCCATTTTAATCCCGTAGGAAAGCCTGCACCACCTCGGCCACGTAAAGCTGAAGTTTTTAACTCATCAATAATTTGTTGTGGAGGAGTTTGTTCTTTTAATATTTTGCGCCAAGCACTGTATCCACCAACGCTTTCATATGCAGATAGAGTCCAAGGCTCAGATAAATGAACTGTTCGGTAACAAACTTGATTTAATTCGACCACGGCAACCACCTCTATCTTTTATTGGTATTGTTCCAATACTTTGTCTATCGATTCAGGAGTCAGATTTTCATGATAATCTTTGTCCACTTGCATCATAGGTGCTTTCACACAAGCCCCTAAACACTCAACTGATCTTAAAGTAAATCGTCCATCGTCTGTGGTTTCACCTAATTTAATACCAAATTTTTTTTCAAGGTATTCAACAACATCTGCTGAACCACGTAGCATACAGGAAATATTGGTGCAGACATTAACTAAATGTTTTCCAACAGACTTATGTTCATACATCGTATAGAAGCTGGCAACTTCATACACTGCAATGGGTGGCATTTCCAAATACTCAGCAACTGCATCCATTAATTCTTTAGTTAAGTGATTATGTTCTTCTTGTACAATTCGTAGAGCACTCATTACTGCAGATTGCTTTTGATCTGAAGGATATTTAGCAATCCAGTGATCAATATCCTGTATTCTTTGCTTCGAAATAAGCTGATGTAATACTTTTGCTGAATTATCAGACATTTTTAAACCTTTATCTTATTTGCATACATAGAGTTCTTGATGTTTTCCAAGAAACACTCCATACCGTCAATTAACGATCTATTTCACCAAATACGATGTCCTGACTTGCCAAAATAGCAACACCATCGGCAAGCATATGCCCTCTGACCATTGCATCGAAACTTGATAAATGAGCAAAGCCAGGAGCGCGAATTTTTAATCGGTAAGGTTTATTTGCGCCATCGGAAACCATGTAAATCCCAAACTCACCCTTAGGTGCTTCAACTGCGGTGTACACTTCACCACGCGGCAAACAAAAACCCTCAGTAAATAATTTAAAATGATGAATTAAAGATTCCATGTCATGTTTCATTTCAACACGACGAGGTGGCGTAACTTTATGATCATCTACTTTTATTGGCCCAGGATTTTTTCTTAACCATTCAATGCATTGCCTAACAATACGGTTTGATTGTCTTAGCTCTTCAACGCGAACTAAATAACGATCATAACAATCTCCAGTTTTGCCAACTGGAACATCAAAATCTACTTTATCGTAAGCCGCATAACTTTGCTTTTTACGTAAATCCCATGCAATCCCTGAGCCACGCAACATAGGACCTGTAAATCCCCATTGCAGTGCTTGTTCTGGAGAGACTACACCAATATTAACGGTGCGTTGTTTCCAGATGCGGTTATCTGTAAGCAAGGTTTCATACTCGTCAACACAACGAGGAAAACGCTCTGTAAAAGCCCATAGAAAATCAAGTAAACTACCGTTGCGATGTTCGTTTAATTTCTCAACCTCACGGTCGCTATGCCATCTTGAAGCTTTATATTTAGGCATTGTGTCAGGTAAATCTCTAGCGACTCCACCAGGACGATAATAAGTAGCATGCATGCGCGCGCCTGAAACAGCCTCATAGCAATCGAACAAATCTTCACGCTCTCTAAAACAATATAAAAATACTGTCATAGCACCAATATCAAGGGCAATTGCCCCTAACCACAGCAAGTGATTTAAAATGCGAGTAATCTCGTCAAACATAGTACGAATATATTGGGCTCGGAGTGGTACTTCAATACCCAATAATTTTTCAATAGCTCGAACATAGGCATGTTCATTACACATCATGGATACATAATCGAGCCTGTCCATATAACCTATGCTTTGAATATAAGGTTTGGTTTCCGCTAGTTTTTCGGTAGCACGATGTAGAAGCCCAATGTGAGGATCAGCACGAACAATTGTTTCACCTTCCAGTTCAAGAACCAACCGTAAAACCCCGTGTGCAGCAGGGTGCTGTGGACCAAAGTTTAAAGTGTAATTCTTTAATTCAATCATTATTCGCCCTTCTCACTAACAATATACCGGTTATCATTTCGAATAACCTTGGGCACCAAAACTCTAGGTACTATATCAACAGGTGTATAAATTACTTTTTGTAATTTTGCATCATAACGCATTTCCACGTGACCACTCAGGGGAAAATCTTTGCGGAAAGGATGACCAATAAAACCATAATCTGTCAAAATACGTCTTAAATCAGGATGGCCATCAAATAAAATTCCATAAAGATCATAAGCTTCGCGCTCAAACCAATTTGCGCCTTTCCAAACATGATGAACAGAAGGAACTACCAAGTGTTTTTCATCAACAAAAACTTTGACACGCACACGCTGGTTATTTAGGGTAGAAAGTAAATGATATACTACCGCAAAGCGTGGCTTATTCATCGCATAAGCTTTTGCTTCTTGACGCTCGACCCCTCGCGAAAAGCCGCTTGCACTTGCAGAATCGGTTTCCCAATCATAATCGCCATATAGCAAATAATCTACCGCACAAAGATCAATAAGTTGGTCAAAAGAAAATGCTTCTACATCTCTTAGCTCCAACATCAATGCTTTTAAATTAGCAACTTCACACTCAAGAGTTATTTCATCGAAAGCCACAGAGATCTCACTCAATGGACTTGCTAATTCAGTTTTAAACTTCTCAACCAAATAATCATTTTTTGTCATCATTTGCACCCTTGATGATCTTACGCTTCTATTATATTTTTACGCCTGATTTTATTTTGCAGCTGAATAATGCCATAAAGCAATGCTTCTGCAGTAGGAGGACAACCAGGTACATAAACATCCACTGGAACAATACGATCGCATCCGCGAACTACAGAATAAGAATAATGATAGTAACCACCACCATTAGCACAAGAACCCATTGACAAAACCCATCGTGGTTCAGGCATTTGATCATATACTTTGCGTAATGCAGGAGCCATTTTATTGCAGAGTGTTCCTGCAACAATCATTACATCTGATTGACGTGGACTGGGTCGGAAAATAATCCCAAAACGATCCAAATCATAGCGTGACGCGCCAACATGCATCATTTCCACGGCGCAACAGGCCAAACCAAAAGTCATCGGCCACATGGAGCCACTACGAGCCCATCCCAAAAGTTTTTCGACAGACGTCGTTACAAAACCATTTTTTTGCAATTCAGCAACCGCCATAGCTAGCCTCTAAGCAGTTAAGTATTAATAAAACATTCATAACCTCTGTTATTTTTTAAAAGCCATTCGAGGCTTAAGAAAAATAACAGAGGTTATGATCATAAAAACATCGCTCATGCTTTCGAAATCATTCCCACTCTAAAGCACCGCGTTTCCATTCGTAAATAAAACCAATTACCAATAAACCTAAAAACAACATCATCCCGGCAAAACCAAACCAGCCAATTTTACGTAAAGCCAAAGCCCAAGGGAAAAAGAAAGCCGTTTCCAAATCAAAAATAATAAATAAAATTGCCACTAAATAAAATCGAACATCAAAAGGCAAGTGTGAGCTTTCAAATGCATCAAAACCACACTCATAAGGTGCATTTTTAGCTGAATAAGGACTATGCTTGGAAAGCAAGGAGCCTGCACCTAACATCACCAGACCCAACACTAATCCAATCACTATGAATACAAGAACAGGTAAATATTGAGATAGCATTAATTTCACCTTGCACGGATTTAAATGGTGCCGAAGGCCGGACTCGAACCGGCACGGCTTGCGCCACCGCCCCCTCAAGACGGCGTGTCTACCAATTCCACCACTTCGGCTAACTTCTAACTTGCCACTTGTTCACTTTTAACTAGGCATCCTAGTAAAATGAAACCGGAGACAATTCTTATTTTTACTAACTAGTATGATTATTTTCCTGTGGAAAATTGATTACACTGTTAGTGTTTATTTCTTATCACTGGTATTGCTTTCCACAGGCACAGGAATTGGATTCACTGGTGTGCTTTGTTGTGGAGCAGCTTGTTGTTCCGCCTTCTGATATTGTACAGATACCAGGTAAGACAGCAATAGGCTAGTTACAAAAAATGTTAACGCCAGACTGCCGGTTAATTTAAATAAAAAGCTTCCAGTTCCTTGGCTACCAAATAATGTATTGGATGCACCTGAACCAAAAGCAGCGCCAATCTCGGCGCCTTTTCCATGCTGAATTAGAACCAAGCCAATCAAGACCACAGCTACTATCACATGAATAATTAATATCAATTGATACATTTCGCAATTTCCACAAACTGTTTCGCATTTAATGAGGCACCGCCTACTAAGCCACCATCTACATCAGGCATCATAAACAATGCTTTTGCGTTACTTTCATTTACACTGCCACCATAAAGCAATGGTAAGCATTCAGCATCTTTTTTATTTATATCTGCAATCAGTTCTCTAATAAACTGATGCACTTCCTGTGCTTGTTCGGGCGAGGCAGTTTTTCCTGTGCCTATTGCCCAAACAGGTTCGTAAGCAATAATGCAATCTTGAAAGCTATTCTTATCAAGTTCACTTACCGCAAGTAATTGCTTGGCAATTACTTCTTCTGTTTGCTTTTTTTCACGCTCATTAAGCGTTTCCCCTACACAGAGAACAGGTATCATACCATGTTCTTTTGCATGGTGGAATTTTTGAGCCACAAAATTTTCATCTTCGTGAAAAACATGTCGCCGCTCAGAATGCCCTACTAACACGTAGCGACAATTAAAATCCTTAAACATAGGAACAGAGAGCTCTCCTGTGTATGCGCCAGAATCCTTTGGATAGATATTTTGTGCGCCTAACCCTATGTTTGAATCTTTTATTAACTCGTTGACTTGAGGAATATAAATAGCAGGTGGGAAAACAATAACCTTAACACTTGAAAAATGATTTAGCTCATTTTTAAGTTGATTTGTTAATTGTATCACTTGCTGTAACTGACCATTCATTTTCCAGTTACCAGCAACTATTTTGCTTCTCATGAAAGCATCCCCTTTCTGTCAGATGCGGACTATACCCAAACTTGTTGCGGATGTGTAGCTTTATCTGCATTTTTTTCTAAAAAATATAAGGATGGAGTACGGTTCGCGCAATAATATTATTTGTTGAACCAAGACTAATAACCGTCAAGCTAAGGGGAAAAACAAAAAAGTTCATTTTTTCACTCTACAATCCCCGTGGTAAACCACGGGGATGCATTTGATGGGAGAAGTAATTACTATTATTTCCTGCTTAGCTTACGGCTAACCTGCACAGCAATATATTCATTAATGATATAAGTTTTTTTCAATGCGGCTGATATCATCACATAATTGTTGTGCTTGCTGCCTTACCAGGGATTTATCCACGCCTTCAACCATGACTCTTAAAAGAGGCTCGGTACCTGATGGTCTAAGCAATACACGCCCTTCTCCTTGCAAGCTCGTTTCTAAACTGTGAACCACTTTAATTACTTCGGAATTTTTTGCCAGATTAGAAGCATGTTCGGTGCGTAAGTTCACTAAACTTTGTGGTAACAGCGCAATTCCTTCAGTCAATTGCTCAAGGCTTTTACTTTGCTTCACCATAATTGATAAGACTTGTAATGCAGCTACAATACCATCACCTGTCGTTGTTTTATCAAGACAAACAATATGCCCTGATGTTTCCCCACCAATCTTCCAATTTTTCTCGCGTAATGCCTCTAAAACATAACGGTCACCCACATTCGAGCGAATAAAAGGTATTCCCAGGTTGGTTATCGCCATTTCCAAACCATAGTTACTCATTAGAGTGCCTACGACACCACCATGAAGAACATTACGTTCATGGCGATCCTTGGCAATAATATAAAGAATTTGATCACCATCGACTAAATTACCTTTAGCATCAACTAGAATAACCCGATCACCATCACCATCGAGAGCAACGCCGATATCAGCCCCGACACTAAGTACTTTTTGTACCAGATGCTCTGGTGATGTAGAACCACACTCCTGATTAATATTGAATCCGTCTGGTTTATTTGCAATTGCAGTTACTTGTGCCCCAAGCTCGGCAAAAACATTCGGAGCTATGTGATAAGTTGCTCCATTCGCACAATCCACTACAATTTTTAGTCCTGATAAACGGGTTAATGAAGGAATCGTTGACTTACAAAACTCGATATAACGACCACTAGCATCATTGATACGAGTCGCTTTACCTAATTGTTGCGATGGGACTGTCTGGAATGGTTTTTCTAATTCGGCTTCAATTTCCAACTCAACGCTATCAGGAAGTTTTCCACCTTCAGCGGAGAAAAATTTAATCCCATTATCTTCAAATAAATTGTGAGAAGCACTAATCACAATACCAGCACTTGCTCTTAAAGTTTGGGTCAAATAAGCAATAGCGGGAGTGGGCATTGGTCCTAATAAAGCCACATCTGCCCCCGCTGCAGATAAACCAGCCTCCAAAGCTGATTCAAGCATGTAGCCTGAAACACGCGTATCTTTACCTATCACTATTTTTTTGCGATAGCCATTACTAAGGACTCGGCCTATGGCCCAACCCAATTTTAATACAAACTCAGGATTGATATTTGATAAACCTACATGTCCACGTATGCCATCAGTACCAAAATATTTACGTTGACTCATCCTTTCCTACCTTAATCATTTAGGCTTTTAGCCTCAGTAACTTTGTGAATAATCGTTAACGCCTGATGGGTTTCATCCACATCATGCGTTCTAATAATCCCGACCCCCTTTAAAGCAGCAAAAACAGTTAATGCAATGCTACCGATTAACCGATCATCGACTTCTTTATTAAGCAAAGCGCCAATTGTGCTTTTTCGGGACACCCCTAAAAGAATTGGCAATTTCCATGCGGCAAAATGCTCTAATTTATTTACTAAATATAAGTTATCTTGCGCTAATTTGCCAAAACCAAACCCTGGATCCAAAATCAAGTGCTTCTTTTCAATACCAGCTTGCAAGCAGGCATTAATACGTTCGGCAAAAAAATCCATCACCTCATTTAGCACTCCTGTGGGATAATGAGGGTTTTGCTGCATATTTTCTGGCTGTCCCTTCATGTGCATTAAACACACAGGCACGCCTAAATTAGCAGCCATTTCCAATGCGCCTTTCGAGCTTAAAGCACAAATATCATTAATAATATTCGCTCCAGCCTCAACAGCAGCCTTCATTACTTCTGGCTTGTTAGTATCAATGGAAATACATACATCTGAACTAGAACGAATCTGCTTAATCACAGGAATTACTCGGCTTAGTTCAACGTCAACTGATACCGGCAATGCCCCTGGTTTAGTAGATTCACCACCTATATCCAATAAATCAGCCCCTTGGCTAATTAGTTGGAAAGCTCGCTCACAAGCCCTATCTGGAGTTAGAAATTTACCACCATCAGAAAAAGAGTTGGGGGTAACATTTAAAATTCCCATAATAAGCGGTTTTGCAATGGAATGGTCGATAGAAAGCTGGCTTCGATAATCAAGCCAGCTCATAAATTGTGCTGAATTCACCTACAACTCTCTTACATAAAAAACTTAGTGTTCTTCAGCAGGATTGACTATTGCTTCTGAATCAACCGAGCGTGCAGGTGCATCATTTACAGCCCCTGTCTTATCCAACGGCTTGGACGGAGTACCCCAATCTTGTGGGGGGCTAGGCTCTTTACCAGACATAATTTCCTGAATTTGCTGCGTATCAATAGTCTCGTATTTAATCAAACTTTGAGCCATCAGATGCAGTTTATCCATGTTAGATACCAGAATTTCCTTAGCGCGCTTGTAATTTCTGTCAATGATTGCCCGTACCTCATCATCGATCTGTTGAGCGGTCCTATCAGACATTTCTTTATGTTTGTTCATTGAGCGTCCGAGGAATACTTCTTCCTCTTCCTCGCCAAAGGTCAATGGACCAAGCGCTGAAAGTCCCCAGGTTGTAACCATTTTTCGCGCAATTTCAGTGGAGCGCATAATATCGTTAGAGGCACCCGTCGTTACGCTTTCTACACCAAAAATAAGCTCCTCTGCAATTCGTCCGCCAAACAAGCTAGATAGCTGGCTTTCCAAACGCCTTTTGCTATGGCTATAGCGATCTTGCTCAGGCAAAAACATGGTGACGCCTAAAGCGCGGCCACGTGGAATAATAGAAACCTTATAAACAGGATCATGTTCAGGTACTAATAATCCAACAATTGCATGGCCAGCCTCATGGTATGCAGTTAATTTTTTCTCATTATCATCCATTACCATGGAGCGTCGTTCGGCTCCCATCATGATTTTGTCTTTTGCTTTCTCTAACTCAATCATGCTTACTTTACGCTTATTGGCCCGTGCAGCAAATAAAGCCGCCTCATTAACTAAATTAGCTAAATCCGCACCAGAAAAACCTGGCGTTCCACGAGCAATATCCATAATAACAATGCCATTATCGACAGGAACCCTTTGTAGATGAACACGAAGAATTTGCTCACGCCCGCGAATATCAGGCAAGGGAACAACGACTTGGCGATCAAAACGACCTGGGCGTAATAAGGCTGGGTCCAATACATCAGGACGGTTAGTTGCAGCGACAACAATTACCCCTTCATTGCCCTCAAAGCCATCCATTTCCACTAATAACTGGTTTAGCGTTTGCTCGCGCTCATCATGGCCACCGCCAAGCCCAGCACCACGATGACGGCCAACGGCATCTATTTCATCAATAAAGATAATACAGGGCGCATGTTTTTTTGCTTGCTCAAACATGTCCCGCACACGCGAAGCACCAACCCCTACAAACATTTCGACAAAATCAGAACCTGAAATGGTAAAGAAAGGAACTTTTGCTTCACCAGCAACAGCCCTTGCCAATAACGTTTTACCTGTTCCTGGCGAGCCAACCAGTAAAACACCTCTAGGAATACGACCACCTAAATTCTGGAACTTTGTTGGATCGCGTAAAAAATCCACCAATTCTTTGACTTCTTCTTTAGCTTCATCTACTCCGGCCACATCGGCAAAAGTAACCTTTACCTGATCTTCACCCAGCAAACGTGCTCGTGAACGCCCAAAAGACATTGCGCCTCGGCCGCCGCCGCCTTGCATTTGACGCATAAAGAAAACCCATACGCCAATTAGCAGCAACATGGGGAACCAATTAATAAATAAGTGTAATAAGAAGCTTTCTTGCTGTTTTTCCTGCCCACTTACATCCACTTTGCTTTTTAGCAACTCACCTAACAAGGCATTATCTTGCATGGGCATGTAAGTAACAAAACGCTTGTTATTTTTAGTCATCCCTTTAATGATTTTATCATCTTCGATGGTCACTGTATTGACCATACCTTGATCAACTTCCTTCAAAAATTGAGTATATGATATTTTCTCAGCAACGGAGTTACGAGGCCCGAAATTACTGAAAACAGAGACCAAGACGATCGCTATGATCAGCCATAAAAACAAATTCTTAATCATGTCGTTCAAAGTGTTAACCTCGTTAGTTACGTAATAGCGCTATGATTGATGAGAACGAAACTCTTAGATATAAAGTTACTATAAATTATATCCCTTTGCCAGCAAATAGGTTTCTTTTGAACGAGACCTTGAAGCCGCCGGTTTTCGTATTACTACTCTATCAAAAGCACTTTTTGCTTGCTTGACCAATTCATCAAAACCAGAACCATGAAAAATTTTAATCAACATAGAGCCGCCTGGTTTTAACATTTTTTCTGCGAAATCAAAAGCTAATTCTACCAAATACATGGCGCGAGGGATATCAATCGCAGCTGTACCACTCATATTTGGGGCCATATCGGATAATAACAAGTCCACGCTTCGCTCAGGGATTAATTCCATTAGTTTTTGTAATACTTCTTCTTCGCGAAAATCACCAAGAATAATATCTACATCAGGTAAAGCATCCATTGGCAAAATATCTAGAGCAATGACCCGCCCTCGCCCTTGCAAACGCTCAGTGACATATTGACTCCACCCACCGGGAGCAGCACCTAAATCAACTACCGTCATTCCTGGCTTTAATAAAGATTCTTTTT
>CAZTYT010000031.1:0-13868 GCA_964618245.1 uncultured Legionella sp.
GTTGTGGTATCGGTCCAGACGAATATGATCCTGATAAAGTACGTTACCATCGAATTATCATTATGACTGATGCTGATGTGGATGGATCGCATATTCGTACATTATTGTTAACATTCTTTTATCGCCAAACACGAGAATTAATAGAGCGTGGTTACATTTATATCGCTCAACCACCTTTATATAAGGTGAAAAGAGGAAAGCAAGAGCAGTATGTTAAAGATGATGAGGCTTTGTTTGATTATTTGACGCAAAGCGCATTAGAAGACGCCGCATTCTATCCTACCAAAGAGGCGCCACCTATCACTGCCATGGCTTTGGAGGAGTTGGTACAACAATTCAGGCGCTCTGAAAAAATTATTAAGCGCTATAAGCGACGTTATCCATCAGAAGTTCTTAAACGAGTTGCTTACTTACCAATGTTACATAATGAGGATTTTTCTCAACAAGAAAAAATAGCTCATTGGTCGCAACAACTGCATTTAAGTTTGCAGCAGCTGGGAAGTAAAACAGAGCAATATAAGGTAGAGGTATGCGCCTTATCTGATGATAGCTTATACGTTCCACAAATTATCGTAACTCAACATGGCATGGATAATGCAATCCCAATGAATGCCGAATTTTTCTACTCCAAGGATTATAAAGAGCTGGTGACTTTTGGTTCTAAGTTGGTAGGTTTGATTGAAGAAGGAGCATTTGTTAAGCGGGGCGAAAAAGAATTTCCAGTTGAAAATTTTGAACAAGCGCTAAGCTGGTTAATGGACGAAGCTAAAAAAGGACAGACCATTCAACGCTATAAAGGCCTTGGAGAAATGAATCCGGAGCAACTTTGGGAAACGACAATGGATCCTGCTGTGCGTCGTATGTTACAGGTAAATATAGAAGACGCCGTGGCTGCTGATGCTATCTTCACTACTTTAATGGGTGACATTGTAGAGCCCAGAAGAGATTTCATTGAGCAAAATGCGCTAGATGCAGAAAATATTGATGTGTAGCAGTAATTAATCACTTTGATGGTGTATTAACACTATCAGAGTGATTGTTATTTTATAGCCCTTGCTTTTTAAAAATCGACTAAACTTATTATTAATACAATATAATAAGGTTAGCATCATGGCTACATATGGAGGTTTGCCAGAAGCAGAAGTTATTAAGGCAATTTATAAAGCCAATATATTTTCTGGAATTGGACTACTCGAGCAAAAAATGCTTGCTGAAAAAAGTGTGGTTACCTCTTGTGGAGTGGATGAAATTATCATTGAGCAAGGAGAAATTGGCGATAAACTCTACATTATCATTGCAGGCAGAATGCTGGTTTCAGTAAAAGACATCAACGTAGGCCGAAGAAAAATCAATGAATTGGGTCCTGGTGATGTTTTTGGGGAAATTGCCATATTAAGAAAAATTCCAAGGACAGCTCGAGTAAGCACTATCACGCCATGTACCTTTCTTTCAATTAATGCGCATGATTTTTTTGAAGCTTACCAGTATTTCCCTGCTCGAGCACGTGATAATATTCAACTGGTTATTACCAAGCGCCTACAGCAATTGGGCTTACATTGAAATATAGCAGATAAGGAAAAGCTGCCTCCGTGCAGCAAAGCACATCCTTGTACTAGTCCCTTTAATTTTGACATCCTGTCAGACATATCCATGTCTTCCCTTTGAAGTTAAAGTATAGCTTTTCCTCGAGGATTGTCATTGCGTATAAGGAGGACAGCGATGTAAGAAATATCTCAAAGAGCTTGGTGTATTATCTTGATTGAAAAATACTGTAAAGTCAGAGACTTAAAATAGTATTAATGTGAGTATAAGCGTGCAAGTGCTGAAATATTGTTCATTCGCGACCATGACATAACGCAAGGATTACACAAACCGTTTCTTTTCATTGCCATCGTTGCATATAGAATTTAAATAGAAATACTGAATATTCCATGTCTGTCTGAAGAAATTAAATCCAAACATCGTTTTGCAAGAATAAAACTTAATCGGCTGAATAAAAAAAATGCAATTGGTTGTAAATTTAATATTATTTTAATCTTTAACGCTTACAATAAGGTTTTTTTACTCAAATGATGATGTTTATGACTACAAAAAACACCTTTTTTGCAAATAGTGAAGATTCTTCTTTGGAAGAAATTAGAAAAATTATTGATGCTGAAGTCGCGTATAATAGATTGTTAGAAAAGAAATTGCATCAGGGCAAGGATGAAGAAGTTTTTGAGATTTTTGCTTCAATGTTCATTGAATTATCAGAGATCCCCCCACTCATAAAACTACCGTCAGCCAGTGTCTTGAGGGATTTGAAACAAAAGTTACTAGACCAAATAGCTACTGACTTAGAAAACTATGAGCGTTTAAACGCTTGCACAGAGAGTAAAGATGTTACCCCAGATAAACTTTATCTAGCGATTAATCTGGTCTATCAAAATAGTCTTATTGATTTGACCTCCATCACTCGAAAGAAGCTAGAGGGTATATTGTCTTTTTTGTATGCAGGAAAAGAGTTAAGTAAAAAGGTTAAAGAAGTTTTTTCCCGAATAAATACTAAAAATTTAAAATCTCCTTATATGGCCGAGCTTCACAGTGTTGCAGAAATGCTTAATTTGCTTAAGCCAAAAATTAGTCCAGAGTGTATAAGATACCTGGATGACGTGGAAATCAGTAAAAATGACAAAAATCTAATGTTTGTTTTGAAAGAGGAAAATGATAAGCGATTCAATAAAAAAGTACAAAATTTTTTAGCCCAAGACCCTACTAACAAAGAGTTTTTGTCTTTAAAGAAAAATAATGAGGATGCAATAAAAGCACTCCCAGCGGATGAGGAAACAAACGATGTTCATGCAGGCTATTTAACTTTATTTGAAAAGATCAAAGTTAAATATCGAACGGAAGAGGATATAATTAATTTCATAGAAAAAGCAAAACAGGATGCAAAAAATAATGTTAAGGCAGTAACCTTGCAAACTGTGCCGGCTTTACTTGAAGAACCAAAGCAACCATTAGCCTCCCTTCCTGTTTCTGCAGAAGTAATTGTAGCGGACACTAAAAATCAATTTGAAAATGAAAAACAATCATCACAAACCTCTAAGGAGCCACAAAATTTTCCGTCATCTCCTGTGGAAGCCCCTCAGAGCATTCCAGTGCCCCTATTGTCTGAACGTGAGGAGGGAAAGCAAGAGCTGAGCCAAACACTAGTAGAACAACATGAGCAACTATTAATATTTCCTGTAGTTACAAATAATAACAACAATCAAAAAGAAATCACGCTGACTGCAGAATCTGAGAGTTTGTCAGCAGTCTCTAAGTCAGATCTGGAGGTAGAGCAGGAAGATAATCGCGAAAAAACATCGGAAGAGTTTAGCTATGCCGCAAATGATTATTTGTTATTTAATAAAACCAAAAAAGAACAACAAAAACCAACAGCAGTAAAAACAAAATATAACGTGCTCGATCTTAATAAAGAACAGCGGGATACATTGTTGCAGCTTTTTGATTTAATGCCCTATGATAATATTAAGTTACGTGCCCTGGTTAATCTTACTCAGGCTCTTGGTGGAACATTAAAAACAACCGGTTCGAACCGATGTCGTATGGAAATAAAAAATATTTACGCGCATTTATTGGTTCCTGAACAAGCGCTATCGAAAGTCTGTAATAAAGCAACAATAACCATGCATGGTGGAGGACATTCTGCCAAACGTAGTAATAATAACGATAGAGAGAATGCACCAGATTATCTAATTGATCAATTTAAAGCAGCTTTTGTACGAGCCGGTTATACACCAATCAATTTGGGTTTGGAGGTTAATGGGCCTGCTGCACCAGCACACAATCTTAACAATAGATACACAATTCCTTAACTTGGCTAAATATAAACCTTGAAAGGCATTTATTGAGGTCTAAACGAGTGACAGGAATATTTAAAAAAAGCATCATGGAGGCTTGAGAGTAGCAGATTGTTAATGTGCTCTGCTGGCGTATTGCTAGATAAAGCGGGTAATTCGCTTTGAATTTTGGCAATGGTGCAATCACAGGCTTCCAGATAAGTATCAATAAGTTGATGATAAGTTTTCTTTGGCATGTCCACATCAGGATGAACCTTAGGTAGAAGTTTTTGTTTCATTTCCTGATAAATGGCTTTCATTTTTAAAATATTATTTAGAGACAGCGTTAGGCTTTTGTGGCTGAGACTTCTGATATTGGTCATTGCGCAAAGGAAAAAATCTGACAACTGACTTGGCATTTCATCCACATCAATTAAAACCAAACCTTGCGAATTAAATCCCCAATTATTCAGGTTTAAATCATCATAAAAGGTAGAGGCAACTGCAAATTTAGCAATACCATCCTCACCAATATGTTGGACAAACTGGCTGCGTACTTCGGCTGGGGCACTAAAAAAGTAATGTCCGGTAAGTTTAACCGCTGCTTTAAACGCAGCAATGGCTTTAGATGCAATGTAATATTCATTATTAACGGGTGTACCAAAATAGCTATGAACAACCCCGTTAGCTTCATAGAGAAGTTCAGTATCTGGGGCTTTGATATCTAAATTGTGATTAGCAAACTTCCGAGCAAAAGCCTCTTTTAGGCTTTTTGGCGATGCGGCCTTAAGATAATAAGTTTCCCCATCTAATTGGCAAATTTTTTTGAGATTAGCCTCTGTTCGCCAATAATCTGGTGCAGAACAGGCTTGCAGTTCTCCAGTAACGTTGCGAATGGTTAAACTATTCCAATTATTAGGAATATAAATAAAAAAACTATAGTATTGTTCCATTACCGTTTTAGTGAAAGCCCATGCTGCCAGTAGTTTTACTGCTGTGAGCGTTTTCATACAGAACCAGATTGGGGCTGTTGTTGGGTAATGCAGTGGATTCCCCCGCCTCCGGCAAATACATCCAAAGCATCAATTTGCGTAATGTGGTAGCTGGGAAATAATTGCCTAAATAGGGTATAGGCTGCTTGATCATGGGCCTTATACCCAAACGCAGGCATCACTATTCCTTTATTGGCTAAATAAAAATTGATATAAGATAAAGTGAGTCGCTCGCCATTGATGTAGGTTGCTGGCGGTTGTTCCACCGTGTAAACATCTAATGGGCGGCCTTTTGCATCGGTTGTCGATTTTAAAATTTCCAGATTTTCTTGCAGGTTGGCATAGTTAGGATCTTTTGCATCTTGTGTGATTAGGCATAATACTTTACCTGGGGCAATAAAACAGGCAATTTCATCGATATGGCCATCGGTTTCATCACCTAACAGGCCTTTGTTTAGCCAGATAATTTTTTTTCCGCCTAAAAAATCAAATAAATAATGCTCAATTTCCTGCTGGCTAAGCTTGGGATTACGATTTGCATTTAACAAGCACTCACGGCTGGTTAAAATAGTGCCCTCTCCATCTACGTGAAAAGAACCACCTTCCATGACTAAGGGGGCTGAAAATGCAACGGCTTGACTGGCTTGAATAATCGCAGAGGCAATTTGGTTATCTAAGGCATAGTCTGAATAGTTACCACCCCAGGCATTATGGATCCAGTCTACACCTGCCAGTTGTTTGTCCTGGTTTAATAAGAAAGTAGGGCCGGTATCACGGGTCCACGAATCATTCATCGCTAAGGTTTGAATGATAATGTGCTCACCACATAATTGTCTGGCAGAGTTCTCATCGCCTGGATTCACTAACATGGTGACTGGTTCATATTGGGAAATAGCCTGGGCAACTCGCGCATAAGCCATTTTTGCTCGTTCCAAACCGATTTTACACCAGGTAGGCACGTGACTAGGCCATGCCATCCAGCAGCGCTCATGAGGATACCATTCGGCTGGCATAAAAAAGCCGCTTTGCCTTGGGGTCATTCTTTTACTCCATATCATTACCATCAAAGTAAGTTAATTGAGAAAAAATACTTCGCAATAGAGATGAATAATCAGCTTTATCAAGACCAAAAATAGAAATTATTTTTTGCATCAAATACCTTATTAAGGAAGATTTTGCAAGTAAATCAATTATATTTACAAATAGAATAGCAGTTAACCCTATACTGTCGTGAAATTATGCTAAAGTTTTATTAAAGGGATGTCGAAGAAGTAATTGGATGCACGTTTTGCCTTTTAAAATTACAATAACAACAAGGAGTGGGCAATGTCTAAAAATCATTTATTACAAGACCCTTTTTTAAACGAGTTACGTAAAGAAAAGGTGCCTGTTTCCATTTTTTTAGTAAATGGAATTAAGTTACACGGGGTAGTGGATTCTTTTGATCAGTATGTTGTCATGTTAAAAAACTCCATTACCCAGATGGTTTATAAACATGCAATTTCCACGGTTGTACCTTCCCGGGCAGTCAAAGTGCCTGCAGAAGATGAGGCTGGTGGAAGTGATGCAACTGTGGCAGACTAGGCAACATTTGTTGCGTCAGGTTTGAGCTTAAGGAATAAACGTATTGAGCTTATTCTGTATTTTTCGTGGAGAGTGAAGTAGTGTTTGAACGTCCGCAAGGTGGTGAGCGAGCCATATTGGTCCAGTTGGCACTGCCTGGGGTTGATGCTGAAAAAGCATTAGAAGAGTTTAACGAGTTGGCTATTTCTGCCAATGCTGAAATTTTAGATTGTGTCTTAGGTGCTCGTGCGACACCTGAAGCCAAATATTATGTAGGTAAAGGCAAGGCAGAGGAAATTGCTCTTTTAGTTAAGGCTCATCATGCGGAGTTAGTTCTGGTTAATCATGAATTATCACCTTCCCAAGAGCGAAATTTGGAGCGCTTGTTCGAATGCCGGGTGGTCGACCGAAGTGGTTTAATCCTTGATATTTTTGCCCAACGGGCACGGACTTTTGAAGGTAAATTACAGGTAGAGCTTGCTCAATTGCAACATTTGTCCACACGGCTGGTTCGTGGTTGGACTCACTTGGAGCGTCAAAAGGGTGGTATTGGTTTGCGTGGTCCAGGAGAGACGCAATTAGAAACAGACCGTCGTTTACTCCGTGAACGGATCAAATACATTAACAAGCGCCTGGAAAAAGTCCGTTGCAGCCGCGACCAAAACCGGCAAGCTCGCCGTAAAGCCTCCATGCCAACAATCTCTTTGGTGGGATACACTAATGCTGGTAAGTCCACCTTATTTAATGCATTGACCGGTGAAACTATTTATGTGGCGGATCAATTATTCGCGACGTTGGATCCAACCATGCGCCAATTAAGTTTGCCAGGCTCTTCTTCAGCCATTTTGGCTGATACGGTAGGATTTATTCGGGATCTGCCTCATCATCTAGTAGAAGCTTTTCGTGCAACTTTAGAAGAAACCCAACAAGCTGATTTATTATTACATGTCATTGATATTTCTGATCCTCATTGGCGAGATACAGTTTCTTCTGTCCAGCAGGTTTTAGATGAGCTGGGAGTAAATGATATTCCTACAATCCAGGTTTTTAACAAAATTGATTTAAAAGAGGGGTGGGAACCTAAAATTGATCATAATCAAGAGTGGTGTAAAGTCTGGGTTGCCGCTGCGGCGGGCATCGGTCTTGATTTATTAAAAGAGGCAATAAGCACCCAACTTCATGGTGCTGTTTTGGTAGAAAATATTGTGCTTAAGGCAACTCAAGCCAAATTGCGCGCCCAACTTTATCAGTTAGGTTCTGTTTTGAATGAGACTATCAATGATGAAGGGGACTGGTTGCTTAAAATTCGTATTACTCAAGCTCAAAAAGCGCGTTTGTTTGACCTATCACCCGCAGCTGCAAGCAATGATTATTAGACGCCATTTTCAAGCTCAAGGGTGTAGCTTATAGGAAAGACTGCATCATTTTTTTGATGTCAGCGCCATCAGCGGTATAATCCACAACAGAAATATAACCATCTGGGCGAATTAAATAAGCTGCATTCTCCTTTAAATTCTTTTCTTTAGCAGCTTTTGACCAGGCAAACTCATACAGAGGGATGTTTTGAGTTTGCAAATTTTTGCGTAGTAAAGTACTGGCTTTCCCATACACATGGACTTGCCACCCCAATTGTTTTAGCGCATCAAAATTATTCATTATTCCTTGCTGTACCCAAGGTAAACGGTCACCAGGCCTTACTTTTCCATGCTGTTTGGCACTAAGAGCGCTTTTTCTATAATTAATTTTTGTTTGTGAAACAAATTTAAAAAAGTGTTCCCGCGAAAACTTATGCTGGAGTAGAAAGGGGAATAAATGAGGAAAAATAAAGCCTCGCCACAGGGTACCTAAAAAGGAGGGCGAGGTAACAATTTGAAATAGTTGATCGGTAGTGGAAACCAGTTTTTGGGCAAACGGTAAACGCTCTTCTTCATAAGTCTCGAGAATTTTTTCCTTACATTTTCCTTGCAAGACAGCAGCTAATTTCCAGGCAAGGTTAATGGCATCCCCAATGCCCGTATTCATGCCTTGCCCTCCCACTGGGCTATGGATATGGGCTGCGTCACCAGCTAAAAAGACACGCCCTAGGCGAAATTTGGGTACTACCCGATGATGCACATGGTACGTAGAAAACCAGTTTACGCTATTTATCTTGATGGGGGTATCGCGGGCAACAGACTCTTGGACGTCAGCAAATTGTATATCGGCTTTTTTTGCATGTGCTGCTGGGACTATGCCAATAAGGCGCACAGTTTTGGTGCTGCGCACCGGGAATGACAGGCAAAAGTCCATATCGCTAATGCCTATTTGTAAACCCCTCATTATTTCATCAGGTGACGCTACATCAGCAACAAAAAAGAGTTTATTATAAGTTGCACCCGGAAACTGAATATCGAGTTGCTCGCGAGTTGTGCTACGAGCACCATCACAACCACAAAGGTAGGTAAATTCAGCTACCTCTTCCTGCCCTTGGCAGCTCAGTCGGGCAATTATTTTTTCTGCAGACTGGGTAAAGGAAAGCAGTTCGGTGTGGCGTTCAACAGTAACACCTAAATTTTGCAAATGTGCGAGCAATAGTTTTTCATGATCGTCTTGAGGAAAGGATAAGACAAAAGAATAGGGTGTCATGTTTACACCGATGTCGCCTATTTTAACCGTTTTAAGCAGACGACCTTTTTTTCGAAAGGAAAAATATTCCATTTTAATGCCGGCCGCAATGACATCATCAGCAATCCCTATTTGATTATAAAATTCAAGGGTGCGTGCCTGGACCACGAGCGCACGCGAGGTTTCTCCTGGCCCTTCATTTTTATCGATAATCCGTACAGGAACACCAAACTTTGTTAGCCATAACGCCATGACTAGCCCCGTAGGGCCTGCTCCAACAATTAGCACAGCTGCTTTAGTTTTATTCATCAATCCCTTTCCCATGTGTCATCAAACCTATATTGTAGGCATTACGACTAAGCTAAGTGCCAACTCCAGTGTAGTATATACCTAAAGAAAGGAGAAGGTATTTGTTATTAAGCCCAGCTGACCCCTGGTTTTCATAACTGATTGTTTGTGAATTATTATTTCTTATTGTGGTACTGGTTTTTTTAAGAGGAAAATAAGCATACATTGCTTCGGCAAAAAGCTTAACTTGAGGCTTTAGATAATAACCCGCATTAAGATTAACATGATACAATTCAAAATAGTCCCCACCTTCGGTAAAGGTTAAACCGCGTTCATAATGTTGGTCTACGTCTTTGGCGGTAACCAAATTACTGAAGCGAAATACGCCATTGAGTTCAACCTTATTTACCCCGTATTGTCCGGCAATACCTAGGTAAGGCGCGCTAAAGGTTTGTTTATAACCAATACCCTTTTCACCATAAGGAAAGCAACCAACATCCATCCCGTTATCGTAATTAAAACAGCCTCCTTTGGCCAAGAAGCTAAATAAGGTTCTTTGATAGCCTAGCAGGGCGGCAAGTCGATAAGGTGACTGATCCATAAACCAGGCTCTCAGGCTAAAATCAAATTCATTTCCCTGATGTAAATCAGTATCGTCATGATGAGACCATTCACTCCAATGGATTTGACCAGGTACTAACCAATCATAATCGTCCATCACCGCATTTCCAGGGGCTACAATTATCCATCCTTGCGCATTAGCATCTAACTGCGAGGTTATTTTATAGTTGATTTCACCTTTAATGGCAGCATCACCATTGAGCTTCCAATTTAATTGGCTGATCTTTTTGCCAGTATTACTATCATAAACAAATTCCTGGGATTTTCCTGATAAATAACCCAATGTAGTATTGATTGCCAACCGATTATTAAAAAAGGTGTTTGCCTGAATAGCGGAAGGCATAAGCGCTAGTATAGATAAACCAAATGCTAGCCAAGTGTTTTTTTTCATGTTTAATCCTTTAATGCAAGTATTTAAAAACAAGCTATTTTTACATGAGAAAGAAAAAAAGCAATGCAGGGGAGAAACAGATGAGTTTATGAATCCCGGAACTAGGTTTTCAGTCCTGGCTTCATGCCAAGATTGGACTTTCCCTTAACCAGCTTGCCAAGTGCTATTTTGGCGTCCCTCGCCGGAGTTTGAAGCGATCATTGCCAGGTTTGTTTTATGGTCTATCTGGGTATTTATGTGTCATTATGTTATTATTGTAGTTTTTGTGGGTGATTTTTATGACAAAAGGCTTACTTAGATTGGCATTGTTCTTAGCGAGTGTTAATGGTTTTGCAGCACAATCCCTGGATTTATACCAAGCTCCCTTAAGTAGCCTTTCTCGTTTTCCTTCCTTGCAAAAGGCAAAAAAATCTTCCCATTTATCTCATGATGCAGTTCAGTTACAGGAAGTAAGCCAAACCATTCATCATTCCAGGATTATTTCTCGATATCAACAATTTTACCAGGGAATCCCGGTGGTGGGTGCGCAAGTTACGATTACCCAGGATAAAACTCTAAAAACTTTGGCACAAGACCAAGGCCTGGTGAGTGGGCATTTGCTTGAGGGTATCAACTTGAATGCACAACCTGTTTTCAATAAACAACAGGCCCTAGAGGTGACTAGGAAGGCTTGGCTAACTGCTAATCCGCAAGTACCTATTCAACAAGAAAAAGCAGAGCTACAAATTCGAGTACAGCCGGATGACAGTTTAAAGCTGGTTTATCAAGTTTCTTTTCGCAGCATGGAAAATAATAAACCGGCATGGCCTTTCTTCATTGTGGATGCGCAAAGCGGAAAAATAAGCCAACAATGGAATAATATTAAAAATTTTTTGGATAGTGGCCCTGGTGGTAATGAAAAAGTGCATAAATATTGGTATGGCAAGGATAATTTGCCTGCTTTGGATGTAGCGCAGCAAGGCTCAGTTTGCACCATGAATAATGCGAAGGTAAAATTGGTTAACTTAAAGTTTGCCTGGGATTGGGAAGGCGTCATCACTACAGCTTATCAATATGCCTGTAATAATAACCAGGAAGAGTATATTAATGGTGCTTTTTCACCGATCAACGACGCTTATTATTTTGGCCATGTGATTGTGGATATGTATCAAGAATGGTATGGCTTACCTGCTTTGCAAAATCCCGATGGAAGTGCTGCTCAGTTGGTTATGCGAGTCCATTTTGGTGATGCCTATGATAATGCTTTTTGGGATGGCCAATCGATGTCATTTGGTGATGGCGCAAATTTTTATCCTTTAGTTTCGCTCGATGTTGCAGGTCATGAAGTAACACATGGTTTTACTGAGCAACATGCCAATCTTGAATATCATGATCAATCAGGCGCCTTAAACGAATCCTTGTCCGATATGGGGGGGCAGGCTGCACGAGCCTATTTATTAGAAAAATTTCCTCAGCTTTATAACAAAGTTTATTTGGAGCCCAATCAGATTACCTGGGGAATTGGCGAAACTATTGTGCGTGATTCTTTTAGTCGGGCCTTGCGCTTTATGGATTCACCGTCTGAAGATGGTATGTCCGCCGATTGCATGGATAAAAAACTGGCAGAGAGTGTAGGAGCACAATGTGCTATTAGTTATACCGATGTCATTACTTTTGCCAGTCAATTCATCCCCGGTATACAAAATCAACAAAGTTTTATTGTGCATACAGCGAGTGGTGTTTTTAATAAGGCTTTTTATTTGTTATCTAAAGAAATAGGCATTAAAAAGGCTTATCAAGTGATGGTAATTGCCAATATGAAGTACTGGACTCCTACTACTAATTTTACCCAGGGAGCCTGTGGTGTGCTTTATGGGGCGCGTGATTTATCCGTTAACACCGCAATGGTCAAAACAATTTTTGCTCAGGTAGGGGTGAATACGGGAAGTTGTGGGATTAACTAATTGTTGTATGACAATGTTTATTTTTATTGGATTATTAAAAATAATGAAACAAGCAAAACCCTATTGATTGTCTATAATTTGTTTAAGTCGTCTTTTTGGAAGACAGTCATGTTATTTAGGCATGAGCACCAACGGCAATTAAAACAGGAAATCATCACTCGCCTTGCCAGTAAGGTGGATGAATTGCAAAAATTACATCAAGAAATAGAGGACTTTACTCCAATAGGCGGCGTTCATACTACAACAGATACCGAGTTACAGCCTGGCTTTTTGATTGCCAAGGATTTAATAGAATTGGATCAATTGACGCAAAAACTTGTGAGTTTAGTAGAAGATAAAAAGGATTTATTAAAGTCTTCCACTAATAGAAAAGCGCATATAAGAACTGGAAATTTAAAGAAATACATTGATGAGCGATTGCCTGAAAGTGAATTTAAAGAATTATTCAATTTATTGACAGCAAAATATCAGATGCTGGATAAAATTCTAGAAAAATGGTACAAAACGAATGTGAATGACGTGGGCAATATTCGTTATGAAAATCTGCACATTTCTTGCATTCAATTTAATTTAATGGCCAATCCCATAGAAAAATCCATAGCCGATAAAATAAATCAAAAAATTCCTGAAAAGATGGATGGTTTTCGCAAGCATACTTTAGAGATGTTAAAAATATACATTGATGCAGCTAAAACTTTGGCTGAAAAAAATCCTAAAGAAGTGCACAAAATATATAAACAGACTCAAGAAGCTATGGAAGAACTTCACTTTAAGCAAAATCCATTACAGCTTAAAAAATAGCTTATTGCCGATGATGTATCTCCATCATGCACAAAGGCTTTTTTTTAATCGAAATGTTATTTCCTGATCAAGATTATTAGTATATACTGTGCGGTCTTTATATGGTTTTTTCTATTATCATTTAAATCGAGTCCGAATGGTTATCTACGCAATAATTTTGGGCATACTCTTATTAAGCCTGCTATGTACTATCGTCATGGTGAAGAAGTTTCTTCGTCAGCCCGCTGAAGCACTGCCAAAGTCACTTCGGGTGAAACTAATTATTAGTGGGGTAATCGCTTTTATTGCCGATACCTTGGGAGTAGGCAGTTTTGCAGTCAATGTTGCTTTAGCCAAATTAATGGGTACTTTCCGCGACGATGAAATGCCGGCGGTTAATAATGGGGCTCAGGTAATTCCCGGAACCATAGAGTCTTTACTTTTTATGGCGTGCATTAACGTGGATTTAACGACTCTGGTTACTTTAGTGGCAGGAACCTGTGTAGGTGGTTTGCTTGGTGGTTTTGCGGTTAGCAAACTCAGTAAGCAGGCGGTTCGTTTGGCGATGATTTGCGCCTTTGCTTTAATTATTGCCTTATTAATTTCCCATCAATTTCATTTGCTACCTGTGGGCGGTGATTTAATTGCTTTGCACTCCTGGAAATTGGTAGTAGGCTTTTTTGCTTTAGTTATTTGTGGCGCATTGACTTCAGTAGGCGTGGGGCTATTTGTCATGATACAAGGAGTATTGTTCTTAATGAATGTCTCTCCGGCAGTGGCTTTTCCTATCATGACTACCGCAGGCGCTATGCAGCAACCACTAACGACATTGGTATTTTTGCAGCAAGATAAAATTCCCTTA
>CAZTYT010000032.1:0-13652 GCA_964618245.1 uncultured Legionella sp.
TTCTGATTTAAATAATTTAGCATAGAGTTTAGTTTCCCTACTATTCAGGTATTTATTAATGGCAGCAATATTATTTTCCATAATCTGATCAACTGTGATTACCAGCTGTTTTGCAGAAATCTCATACCATGGGAAATCATCACCAGCTACCTTAGCTTTTTTACATGATAGTCCTGATTCTTTCTTGACGCTATGTCGCAAATAAACCTTGGTTTCGGAAGTGTCCATCCCCCTACTGCTTAAGTACCTTAAAAAAAGGGCGATGGTATATAATGAAGGTTCATAATGCCCACTGTAAGTATTAATACTCACCAGTTTACCATTTTTAATTTCCATTTCTCCTGCAGCAAGAACCGGTGCACCCGCATTCATTGAAGAGTGAAATAAATGTTTATTGTGGTGATCTAGCTCCCCATATACATGCTTAAAAACAGACAGTTCACCATTGGTATTTAAAGTGAAGGCCACGTAGCCTTTTTTTCCATGCGCTTCTAAAAAGGAAGAATCAAAGAGCTTACCTTTTTTATGAAAAAGTCCATTGCGAATTTCAATATTGTAATTTTCTCTTTCATCAGGATTTAAATAGTTTAATTTATTTTCTATTATTAAGGCCTCATCATGGAGCTTATCACTTATATTGACATCAAGTAATTTCCCTTGGTTAAAAGCGTTTTGAATCTCTTGGTCTTCAGGAAATAATTTCGAACACTCCGTTGCACCCAGGATTTTAGCATTTCTATTAAGTTTATAAGGTCCTGAAGTCAACATGGGAATATAATGCTCATTTCCTTTCTGTTTATGTTCTTCTCTTTCTTGCATTAATAATACGAGCTGTTTGTTCAACGCCTGTTTATCCGTGACATCTAATGGAAGATCAAATACATAAATCATAAACTCAAGTGCATTTTTACGCTCTTCTTCACCAAGAGTCTCATCCTGATAATCAATCCAGGCTTGGTCAAGGCGTTTTCCTAGAGTTCCATGTTCACTTAAGTAATAATTTTTTATAGGCATTAGGATGCTTCCCATTAAAACTTATTTACTCATAGTATAAACTAATAAAACATTGTGGACAAATATAGATCATATTAATGAATTGTCACTCTATAAGCCTTGATCCCTCCCTGATGCATCGACACGCCCCCTGTTTTCATTAAAGTACGAGCTAACTGAAGACCGCTCCTGGAATCTGGTTATATTGAATCTTAAAATCTAAATCTTTGGTAATTAGTTTGCTTGCATTTTATTTACTCCATCAAGCCATTTGCTAAACTATTTAACAAAGCCCAAATCATTTATTAATTAGGTGTTTTTCCGTCAATGAATAATAATCATGTCATAGCAATTTGCCACTATTTTAACCTTGGGACGCCCCTCCAAGCCCCTACAGGAGTACACGGAGGTTTACTCCACAACATGTGGCGCCTTGATACAGATAAAGGCTCTTTCGCTATCAAGCAGCTATCAAAAGACATTAATTTGAAAAATGAACACCTCATTAAAAATTATAATTTAACGGAAGAGATTGCTTCTCGATTTTCTGCTCAAGGAATTCCTGCCATATCCGCTTTGAGTCAAAATAAAAATTATCTCACTCTATTTGAGGGAACTGGTTTCTTAATTTATCCCTGGGTGGAAGCAAACGCCCTCCACAAGGATAGGGTTTCTGAATACCATGCTTTAAAAATTGCAGAAATCCTCGCAAAAATGCATGCAGTTAATCTTTCTGTGCCTGAAATGACGCAACCCGAATATGATATTCACTCAAGTGCTAACCTCATCGAGTTGACTCAAAAAGCCCAGCATCATCAATGTCCTTTTTCAACAGAATTAATCAAGCTGCAAGACGATATCATTGAAATCAATACCGCGTTTCAAAATATGCTTCCCCTTCTAAAAACACAGATTGTTGTAAGTCATGGCGACTTAGATCAGAAAAATGTTTTATGGGATAAAAACAATAATCCGATTTTGATTGACTGGGAATGTGCACGCAAGCTAAATCCTATCCATGAAATCGTGAATGCCGGCTTGGACTGGAGTGGGATTACAACAAACTTCAATCAAGCCATATTTTTCAAAATGCTGAAAGCTTATTCTGCGTCGGGAGGAAACTTAGATAAAAATACTCTGCCCGCTGCCTTTAACGCTGTTTTGGGAAATTGGATTAATTGGATGGCTTATAATATCGAACGTGCCTGCAGGAGTGATCTGGAACAGAAAACCTTAGGGATAGAACAAGTAACTCTAGTGTTAGACACGATCGTTCAATTAAAAACTGTCATTCCACAGCTGATGGACGCATATTAAAAAAATTCCCTAGAGCCAATAATAAATGCTCCCATCCTTTTGACCTCCGAATCCCCATAACATTGACCTGAGAGATTCCCACAAAATTTTAACCCATTCATTAATGTTCGAAACCCCGCGGCATCGTCCCTGATCCTCACAAAAATTAACCATCTCAATTGACTCACGAAATGCCGCGGGGATTCGAAAGATTTCAGATAGAAGAGATGATGAAATTTTGTAAGAACCTCAGAGCTTGACCACAGGATGAGCCAATGCACCTGACTCCAAGCTGCGCCTGCCCAACTGATTAGACGCTACAATTTAGCTCGCTGAAAATTTTCAGGCAATTCTTCATTACTTGCCCCAACAGTTCTACCACCATCAACTAATATGCGGGTACCAGTCATATAACTTGCATTATCACTCGCAATAAAAATCACCGTTTTTGCTATTTCTTCCGGTTTACCCGCGCGTTGCAAAGGTATATTTTTTTCTCTTTTTTGCCACATAGTAAAATTCTGTTGCCATAATTGGCGATGCATATCCGTTTTCACCATCCCCGGAGCAACCGTATTAACACGAATATCATATTTGGCTAAAGTACGCGCGAGAACCTGAGTCATCATATTGAGCCCAGCTTTCATGACCTGGTAAGCAGATAACTCATCAGTCAGGGTAGTGTCTCTATCTGAAGAAATATTAATAATAACACCAGCAGTCTTATTTTTTATCATACTACCAGATACTAAACGCGCTATTTCAAAAGGCCCTTTTAAATTGATTTTATAAACCTTATCTAAATCTTCAGGCTTAGTATTTAAATAATGCGCGCGAAACAAAAAGGCGGCATTATTGATTAAAATATCAATTTTAAACTGACTTAAAACCTTATTTAAAACTACAGCAACATCGCTTATATTTTCGATATCCAATTGAATTGCGAGGCAATCGCCCCCTAATTCAGAGATCAATCTTTTAGTTTCCTCCGCAGCCTTCAAATCCTTTTGGTAAGTGAATATTACAAAAGCGCCTTCGCTTGCAGCTTCAATAGCAATTGCTTTCCCTATACCTCTGCTGCCCCCAGTTATAAAAACAGTTTTATTTTTCAGTAAATTGGAAGGCATTAAATTTCTCCGCTAAATTAAATTTGCGAATCATATCATAATCTATAAATATAAATTCAATTTAAATACAGCTTGGGATATTTTAGTCCATGGAGAAACAGCACTAGCACGGAAAGTGGAGGGTAATCCCCCCATTTTTAATTGAGTTTAGGCATTATTTGTTGAATTTTTGATAATAGCTCCTCAAGAAGTTCTTTGAGTTCCTTATTCTCTAAATACTTTTCATAACTTTCTTGATCTTCTATATCTTTATCACTGAATAGGCTTCTATTCCTGTGATAATCATTATTCAGACGTTGAAGAGTAATGCTTAAAACAATTGATAATTCATTTAATTCCTTCTTACTCATAACTTCATCCATTTACCATTTTTTTAGTAATTATAGCAAAGACAGAAAGTTTAATTTTGTATAATCTAGGTGATTTATAGAGGCGCTTCCTTCCTATTAAATTTGGCACACAGTGTGTTCCAAATTGATGAGAACGAAATTGCCCCTTGAAACAAATGACAAAACACTCTTGAGCAAAAGATATAACTTTATCCGGCAACACTATATTGAATATTAAAATCTAAAGCCTTAGCAATTGGTTTAGAACTCTTACCAGTCTTCTTCATTTCAATAATTCCATAACGCGCCATTGTATTTAATGTACGGCTCAAATTACCGGGCTCACGTTTACTTAAGGCAGCAAGCTCTTTAATTGACTCAGGCTTTTGCTCATCAATTATTTTTAATAATCTCATATTGTTTTCATTTAATACTTCGCAAAGTGATTTGATAGAGCTAAACCAGATCTTTGGTTCATTTTTTTTAGGTACATAACGACCAGCAGCAATTTCAATCGTACGTCTTTGAAATTTTTCTCGTGACATAATACCAACTCGTAGTTTTTTCATTTTTTATCCCCATTATTCAATTGTTGAATAATTGAATTCACTTCTTTAAAAAAATCATTTAAAAGCTGCTCAGCACTTTCAAATTCATAAGGAGTACCCTTATCATTTATGGATGTATGAACATGGTCATATTTTATAATCTGACCAGAATAACGGCCACTTCCTTTAACTTTAATCCCATGTGCATTATCAAAACCTAAAACTCGCTGATTATAATTATCATGAAGAGTTAAATTATATCTAATACCATGCGGCCTCTCTTCAGTTGGCTCAGTTAAAAAAACCTCTATTTTATACCAGTAACCATTTTCCTCTGTGTATTCTGTACCATCTAATGCAAGTAATGTTTCTATGCCTACATCCCTCATTAAAAATCCAAAGATATCATCTGGTGATATTTGAATTATAGTATAAATTTGAAATAAAAGTAACTCTAATAATTTTGAGTGGTACAGGATTCATTAGCAACTCTACAGGAAATACATATCTTGCCAAAATCATGACTAATTATTGCCCAACAAAATGCTATACTTACATTGATAGTAATGGAGTTAATCATGAAGATTCTACCCTTCATGGGTTTACTTCTGCTTAGCAGTTCTATATTTGCACAATGCGATTTCAATGGGAATTGCTACACGGTAAACCCTACATATAATGGATATAATGTACACGGCTATAATTTCAACACTGGTTCGATGTGGAATACAACTATTCAAAACAATGGCAACATGAATGGTTGGGATTCTAATGGTAACTACTGGCAATACAATAATAATTCAGGTAATTACTATAATTACGGCACAGGAAAGACTTGTTATGGTTTTGGCTATGCACGACAGTGTTATTAAAAAATAGTACTTAAATTTAAGAATATTAATTTCTAAAATGTAGTATTTTCATTTTTAATTATTCGACACATATTCGACACGCAATTAAATTTAAAGCAGTAAATTTCATAACTCATTGATTCCACAATGCCGCTTCGCGGAATCGAACCGCTGACCCTCTGATTACGAATCAAAAAATGGTTAGTCATTTGACCTAACCATTCATTATGTAATTTAGAACGAGTATACAGAATTCCCTCAGCCTACAATTAACTAGACTCTTCTTCCTCTTTCTTCTTCGCTTTATCCCGCTCAACTGCCAATTTCTCTGCCAATTCTCTTACAATGTCAGTCAGCGCGTAAGGGTCGATGAAGTCTCTTTCTTCTGGTGGGTAGCTGGTGGCTAGCTGGAAGTCTTTGATTAGTTCATTGGCTACAGTTCCGGCGTATTTGTCTTTTGCCCCGGCTAAGCGTTCAATGGTCATCATTTGGTTACGTGTTTCATTAATTGGTAATAAAGACTCGGAGAATGTTTCTTTATCACTGACTAATAAAGGAGGTGAGCCTGGGGGTAGGCGTAATGGAGCGAAGATGGTTAAGGCTCCTTCCACTACTTCTTCTACCAATTCTTCCACAGGCTCTGGTTCGTTGTGGCTATGGAAGGCCATTAAGGCATTCACGCCACGTTCGATGGGTTCTTCAATGGTTGATTCGCGCAATAGTTTCGTGATGAGCGCAATCTCTTCGTTATCCACTGTCTTGTTAATTGATAAATCACCGCTATCCAAAATGGTTTGGAATGAGACGAGTTGCTTTTGCAACTTCATTAAATAATCTTCTGGTGGCGGTTCAACTTTTAAGAGTTGGTTGATTTTTAATTGTTTTACAGGTTTAGGATTGGCGTAAAACATGCGGGCACGCACAATTTTGGATTTGAAGAAGATATGCGCCTCACCTTCGGTTTGTTCTTTCAAATCCAATAAATCGACCCGGGCTCTTTTCTCAAAGGAAGAGCTCTTACTATCCAGGTAACTGTTGGTCATGCTGGTGTCTTTGGCTTGGAAGGAGTCCACTTTGGTTACGTAGGCTTCCCCTGCTGTTTTGGTGAAAAAGTCCCAGGTTTCAGTTGGATCTTCCAATTTCATACAAATTTTGATGTTGGTATTCGCACCAATGGACGCGGCTTCTTCTTTAGACGCTTTTTGGAAAGCGGGTAAATCTTGTCCGGCAAAAATAGCGGAGAATCCTAATGAACGCGCTTGCGCAGGCACAACGGCGAAACCTTGTACTGCGTAATAACCATACTCATCAAGGATACACATGTAAGGCGTAGGCGCATTGGTAGGTTTTCGCAAAATCACATCACGGTAGTCCCCTTCAACCTCCTCTCCAAGACCCGCGGCCATCATGGCTTTTAGAGAGGAGACGATAATCTTGCCAAGGTTGGATAATTCGTCAGGTGATTTTTCTAGCGCAGGCAGTAATACCACCAGTATTCTGCGATTTAATACCACGTCTTTAAAATCAACTTCTGCCAGGTTCGTACGAATAATATGTCCGTAAGTATCCGCCAAGGATGAGAAAGCGCGTACGAGCTGCATAGTAATAAAACCGTGTTGCTCCAAAACCTGAGAAACCTGCTTGCCTTTTTTCTCTTTGTTATAGCCAGGCAAAGTCTGTAAGTAGTTACGTAAGGGGTCGGTGACCAGTTTGGGTATTTTCTCAATATTGATACTTTCCATATCATCCCGAGGAAATACTTTATCAATCACGATGGATTCCAAGCGACCCAAATCAAAATAGTTCCGGATAGTGTTCGCATCTAACAGGATGGCGCCCTCATCACGCATGTAAACCAATAAACGCATGAGCGCTTCCACGAAGGCAATCGCACGGCCTTTCCACATGTCGCCATCGCCACCTTGTTGCTGACTAGAGCCCATTAAGCTCACAACCAACTGAGTCAACATACTGGAAGAGCCTTGGCAAAATGGGTTTAACGTGTTGGATAATCTTTTTTCCTGAGGGCCAACAATGTCGCGAGCACCTGTCATAAAGTTAATAAGCAGCAAGTCATCTTCACGACCCATGCTTCTAACCATAGAGAATACTTTGGCATACAGCGAGTTATCCCCTTTACCATCCACATAAATAAAACCACTGCCTTGAACCAGGGCATTGTATGCCAGCGACACCAAGGCTTCGGTTTTACCACTACCGGTAGAGCCAAAAATCAAAGCGTGGGTACGCATATCATCATTGGCAAACCATAGCTCTTCCCCACTTTTACGGTCATTACCAAAGAAGGCTATTCCTCTGGCTACGTTGGGTTTATTGATTCCAGGTTTGAGGTCGTTATAATCTTTTACTCGCGCAATTTGGGGTAAGCGAAAAGGTAGTTTTTGCTTGCGCGTATAGCTATAAAGAAAGCAGCCTGCGCCAAAAAGAATTAAGAAAGTGGCTGCCTCAGAAAAATAATAAGACATTGCCGCTAAGGTAAATAAAATAATAGAGATATTGGTCGGGTCAGCAAAAAAATCAGCTAACCTTTGTGTTAAGGTTCGGGTATCCCTAAGTAGGAGAGTCGGATCTAATTCATGACGAGACTCAATACCACGCATCATGGCTCTAACTCCTGCATTTGACGAGGTGTTAATTTCACCTCTTTGACTGCGATTTCCAAGGCTTTAATTGCTTCATCAATCATGGGTACCAGGGAACGACGCCCCATTTCTTTTTCTGCACGCCAATGCGCAAAAGGACCAGCAACTTCAACAAAAGGAGTTTGCCGACCTACGCAATTGAGCATGTACCATAAACGTCTATCCACAGGCTTTAACCACAAAAACTCAGAACTGGGAACTACCCCATCGTCTCGAGCAGCTTCAAGCAATGAAGCCATTACAGTTAAAGTATAGGCATGTTTTGCCAGAATTTCCTGAACAATTTCTGTATTTTTATACTTTTCCATCACGGGTTTTGCGGCGGAAAAATCAGGCTTTCCGGTAACAAATGTCTTATCCAAAACAGATAAGATATGATTAGCGGCATCCCGATCGCGATTCATACGGGCAATAAACACGGCAGCTAACGCATAAGCCTGCGGCGAGCATCGCTCAAACCCATCCCAGTAAGGGCCTAATTGTAAAGTAAAGACACGCTTGGCATCTCCTCTCCTGATTCCAGCGGTCATCTCCATGCCAGGTAAAGGATTATCCAATAAGGCATCGTCCTTGCGTAGCAATTGATACTTGCGAGCAAACTCCATGGGGCTTAAACCCATTGCCCAAGGCCCTTTATCTAAATCCTGATTCACCAAATCTTCTTTCACAACCGGCATAATCGCAGGCCAGTTATACTGTTCTTGAGCGCGCAAACTTTTCATGTCATGCGCCCTGCGAAATTTCAGCGTTATATTGGAGCGATAAAGCACCAGAGCCAAAATAATTAGTACAAATACGACAGGATAGCGCATGAAATCGCCCACGGCGCGTGTGGTGTCAACCAGTTGCTCCCAATCCACAGAGTTTGGGTCAACCGTTTGCATTAAATAAATAAGATTATTTAATTGCTCACTATGAAGAAACAAATTAACTAACTTGGCTTGCCAAATATTAATTTGGAAAACAAACATGACAATGTACTGATGGCCTGTTTTCCAGATTAAAAACACAGTAATAAACAGTAACACCGTAATCCATACCGGTGCCATGCCATTGTCTGTATTCTGCTGTTGAGGTGGTTGTTGGGCCATTAATACTTACTTTTAATTTTAATTGTATTTAACTCAAGTATATACTGCTCTGATGGTTTTTTGCGAGATTTTCTACTGAAAATCTTCAAGCAGCTTTAGCCTGTATTGAACAAAAATAGGACTCACGGACTGGAGCCCAAACTTTATTTGCTAATTTGGCGCCTGACTATTCTTTAATCAAACGTCCACGATCAAAACGGTAATGTCCACTCACATGGACAAAACAGCTAATATTATCTAAATCCAAAGTACGATCTTTTAAGGATAATAACGTATTTCCTAACTTATCGAGCAAAATCTTATCTGGCGGCAAAGGAATAATATCACTTTGATTAATATAAATACCAAGATACGCTTCGTTTTGTTTGTTTTCTTTGGTTTTAATTACTGCCTTTACATGCTCTTCGTTAGCATAAATAGGTCGAGAAATCATTTGCCGCGGTATGTTCGCTACAATTTTTTCCCAGGTTTGCATATTAGTCCCATCAGCAGAATATAAGGATACAAAAACCTCCTGTTGTCCACTTCTAAGTGCCATACGATGAGCCAAATGCGCTTCGGATTTAAAAGACTGCGCTTTTGCGCCTAGCTGATTTACAAAATTTTCCCGAATCTCATTTAGATTTTTACCGATAGCCCGCAAAAAATTGGACTCATCCCAAGGCCCTTCTTTAATAGCTTCATCCAAAGCCTTTAGAATCGCTTCATTTTGTTGATCAGATAATATGTCTTTCATAAATTAAATGATTAACCTTATGTTAAGTGATTTAACAAAAAAACTACAAGATTAGTAAGAAGTATAACATATTCTCATCATCTTAATGGCGAATAAGATGATGAGAATACTATTTAAAGAAATTTGTTTAGAAAGGATTATAATTCTTGCTTGAGCTAATTCTTTCTTCTTCAACCTGATTAGACTGAGTTGCCTCAATTGCTGGTTTAGTCATGACAGCATTTATCGCTGTGACACAATTTTCTAGCACTTTAAGAGCATTATGATTGGCTGCATCATTTCTTATGTGTGCTGCTTTTTCAACTTGTTCTTTTCTTTTTACCACAGGCCCTAATATTTGCTCATGCACGTAATCTGCTGAAACAGTATTAGGCAATGTTGATGGAAAAAAGCTTATTCTATTATTTGAAAAGGTTGCTGCCATTTACCACTCCTAAAACAAAACTCTTAACTTATGAGTGAAGTGTATCAAAAGAAATCATCAAATGTACTTTAAAATAGCATTACTTTCGATTTCTTTACAATTTATTTCGCTAATCATACATCAACTCATCTAAAGGGGTATAATCCTTGCTTGGCCCCCCCTGGATTAACTCATTAATAACATCTGTCATACATAACAGGCGCAACACATTAGGCGTTACTTCGTCAAACACCACCCGCAGTCCTAATAAAGCGCCCTCTGCTTCGTCAAAGGTAGCACCCAGGCCATACCCCAGGCACAAAGAGCATAATTGATCAGCACGTTTGGCAATTGCAGGTAACAAACCCGTGTCAGCAAAAACTTCATCATAACTTACAAAGCGATCATTTAAATAAAACTTGGCATTCATGCTTGCAGCAATAACACCCATGCACTTACTAATATCTCGTTCCATATACTATCGCCACCATGGTTGTGCAGACTTTTGATTCCCCGCCAGAAAACCTCTTAACCAACGCAAAAAAACTGGCACAGTAAAACCATAATGTTCAATAATACCAAAAAAAACGGCCGAAACTAAAACCAAAACACCGGTCCATATTCTAATGTGCATTAAAAAAAGGAATATAGGAAACGCAGCACGAGCATCTACCATAAAAAAACGCGCACTACGAGCGGAATCCCGCCAATGTGCAGTTTCAGCAAACCCTCCAGATGCCATATCTGTAATGCCTCGATAAAGTAACTAATATAAAAAAGTATATACCTTAAAACAGGCTTTGACACTAGCACCTGATGAAAATTTTGCTTAGAAAAAGAATTAAGTAAATTTTAATTGTTCAAAGAATAAATTACTTATCCATAGGAGAATGGGTTTTAGAAGAGGAATAGCCTAGCGCTTGCAATAAAGCATCTTGCAACTCTTCTTTCTGTTGAGGAGCCGGAGTTAACTGGGGCGCATCATGGGCTTGAGGATACTCATTTTCTTGAGAATGAGAAACAGTTTGCGCTTTATCAGCTTTAGTAACTAATTTTCCCAAGATTTTAGATGTACTAGTGATCATCATTTAACCCTATTTACGACTTTATATACATAAGCTATCACAAACAACTTAAGGAAATATTAAGAGATTTATCTTTTTGCATATACCCTATTGAGTAATGAACCTATTTTACGTTATGTTAAAACTACCTATGTGTAAATAGTAGGTGGTTTATTTTATGGACAAATCCATTTTCTTATTGATAAAAGTAATTGGAACTTAGTAAAAAGGAGAATTTGAATGGCTAAGGGCGAAGTTAAATGGTTTAATAACGCCAAGGGATGGGGGTTTATTATCCCTGAAGAAGGCGGTGATGATATTTTCGTACATTTTTCATCAATTCATGGTAGCGGATACAAAACTTTAACACCAGGGCAAATGGTTACTTATGATGTTGGTCAAGGTGATAAAGGGCTCCACGCTGCTAATGTAATTGTAGCGACCGAGGACGCTGAAGCGGAAATGGCCTAAGCGAGCTAACGCGGTTTTATATTAACAATTATAAAGCCGCGACCCGAGATAATTGGCATATTTAGTGAATAATTCCATCCTCAGGTATGATGGCCAAATTTTTTAGGTCAAAAATCATTCATGATGCATGGCTTATAGCTCATTAACTTCAATATTCACTAAAGTGCTAGTGCTTGTCTTCCGTCAGTACTTAGGTGATCGCCTTTTAACTGATAAACGGGCACTATTTACCTGCCTGCAATATTATGTGTTGTTTAGGCCTTATTCCTCCTTTTAAAAGGACACTCTAATACTGCCACAGGTTTATTAATGGTAGAGCGCTGAAAGTGTCACAACCTTGGAAACCGGCCTATTAGCCTTTCACTTTTTTCAACATCTCCCAGCAGAAGATGACGAATTGACTATCCTGTTTAACGTTCAAATGACTTAACTCAAAGTGCTCTACCCCTATAAAAATTTTGCGTCCTGAGTGACTATTTACTAAACAATTCAAAAACTTAAACCCTCTACACTATGTTTCAAATTTGGTGTACTATCGCAAATTTTAACTAAGGAGATAACCTTGAAAAGGATCTTGATATTACTTACGCTTTTTATTTCTCAAGCGATTCATGCCGCAGTCTTTAGTCCCGAAGACATTCACAAATTAAAAAAGAATTTTTTCGCCAACATCCAGAAAAATGGCGCAATACTAGCCTCTCCCTCAAAACACGATCCAAATTATTATTATGACTGGACTCGTGATTCAGCAATTACTATGAATTTAATTGAAAGATGGTATGAATCAACTCATTGCAGCAAATATAAAACTCGTTTACTGCGCTATGTAACCTGGACCCAGCTACTTCAACATCAAATCGATCCTTCACCCAATCAAAATATTTTAGGTGAGCCCAAGTTTTACATTGATGGCCATCCATTTGAAGGCCCATGGACCAGACCGCAAAATGATGGACCGGCTTTAAGAGCATTAGTGATGATTCATTTTGCTCAAGACTTATTAAATCACAATGAAACAGCCTATGTTCAACAAAATTTATATAACAAAAATACAGATCCCCAAACTATGGGCGTAATTAATATTGATCTGGATTATACTGCGCAACATTGGGCAGATAAAAACTTTGATTTATGGGAAGAAGTCTATGGCGATCATTTCTTTACTGCCATGGCTCAACAAAAAGCATTGCAAGAAGGAGCCGCTTTAGCCAGACAGTTGCATGATGACAGTACTGCAGCCTATTATGAGCAACAAGCAAACCTTATGAATGCTCGTTTATCTCAACACCTGGATCAACAAAACCAATTGATTCAAGCCACGATTGCTCCTCATCCAGGTCCACAAAAAGCATTTGAAGTAGATACTTCGATTATTTTAGGGGTACTGCTACATCCACAAACTGGTTCGCTTGCGCCCGAAAGTATCTTTGTCAAAAACACCGTGAATGAATTACATAACCAATTCAATCTCATGTTTCCAATTAATCAAAACGGTACGGGCCCAATTTTATTCGGCCGTTATCCAGGCGATACTTATGATGGCTATCGTAACAATAGCAAAGGCAACCCCTGGTTTATTTTAACCGCAACCATTGCCGAATATTATTTTACTCTGGCTGACAATTTAGCTAAAAATGATCCTCATAATCCATTAATCGCAGACTATTTGAATACTGGGGATGGCTATTTGAAACTTATCAAAAAATATGCTCCTGGCATGCGTATTGATGAGCAAATCAATTTGAACACAGGCGTTCAACAAGGCGCTCGCTCATTAACCTGGAGCTATGTCTCTTTAATTCATGCACTGGAGTTAAGAGAAAAAGTAGAACAGCAATTACACTAATTTTCCCCCTGCCACCTCTTACCAGCAAGTGTTTTGCTTGCTGGTTCAAATGCACAAAATTCCTTTAATTTGATTAATTTAAATACATTTGCTATTTTTGAAATAGAGATCCTAATAGGAGTATTTGTCATGGATATTGTGGGATTAATTACAACCTTAGTAGGTGGTGCAGTGGGTGGTAATGCTACTGGTGCTGGCTTAAAAAATCTAAGTCTAGGAACAGTTGGTAATACA
>CAZTYT010000033.1:0-13247 GCA_964618245.1 uncultured Legionella sp.
AGTAGTAATCGCTAGTGATAAAACCACCATTCGTGGTGTCAAACCAAAATGCTTTACCGGCATGGCCTGCAAGAGCAATGGCTGAACGGTCTTTATATGAAACGCCAAAGGCTCGTCCTTTATTAGCTAAAATAATTTCATCGCTTAAAGTTGAAGCATATAAATTTCGTGGAGAGCGCCCGGGTGTCATAACTTTTGTGTGTTGCGTCGGAATAATTTTACTTTTTAAATCTTCCATACAATAAATTGGTCGCTTTAATTTTCTGTCATACCAGTCATTATTAATAATTCCATGTAATGCGGGATAACTGCCAGTGGCGATGGTTGCATGGCCTGCGCAGGTGGTAGTATTGGCATGAGGGTGATGGGCATTTTGATAATTGATTGCATGATTTAATAAATAGTTGAAACCATTATTGCCAAATTGTTGCTGATGTTGTTGAATTAAATCCCCTCGTAATTGATCAACTACGATTTGTAAAACTAGTCGGGTTTTTTCGGCATGCGCAGTAAAACAAATAATTGTTAATAAACTTGCATAAATATATTTTTTCATTAAGCTGCACTCCGATAGGGAAAAAAAGTTAACTTAACTAAGACAAGGCGACAAAGCAATTAAAAAATTGTTTTTCGCCTAAAAAATAATTAGCAAGTAAAAATGAAGATCATGACGGAAGAAATTAATTAGTTTAAAATCTATGGTCAATGGAATTTTAACCTTATTTGTGAAGTCGTAGTCTATGGAGGAATGAAATGGCTTTTACTATGATTGGACATCAAGAGTTGGCGGTAAAATTAATAAGGAGCATCAAATCTTTTGCTAAAACTAATGGGTATAATCAATTTACAGATTTTATTGATGCGTATTATAAGGAAGGGGGTGTAGATATCACAAAAGCTAAAGCTGGCACTTTTAAAACATTATATAGTAATATTTCATCAGAAAGACGGATGCAAATTGAAATTTTGTTGACTACTTTAGATAGTGTACTTAAGTCTAATTATGAATCTGAAAAAAAAGATTTGCTTCTTAATGCAATTGCTTGTTACATGTACATGTCAATAGACAGAAGCTATGATCCAAAGGTCTCTTGGAAAAAACTATGTGTTTTCTTTTGTTACCTCAGCTACAAATAGCGATTTATTTATTTTATTAGGAAGTACCTTAGCCTTTACTAAAGAAAATTATCCCTCACTGGAACAGTTGTATGAGATGTATTCTGCTTTAGAAGAGTTTATTCGTCTTGCTACTGTGAATCCTGATGATCCTAAGCTAGGGTATGCTGACTCCTATTTTTCCGAAGAAAGAATAGAGGACTTTTCATCTGATTTTCTTGCGCAGTTACAAGCGACTATCAGTCGTTTGGAAAATGCGAAGGGCAAGGGCTATGATCCTAAATTTTATGGGAAGTCAGTTCAATCAGCGCAATCATTAAGTGCTCCAGAGCCTCTCCAATATCGCCCACCTTCACCTGTAATTGTAGGTTAGTTGGCAGTCATGATTTGTGGACTGCTATTGTGAATATAGCAGACTTTGGTTTTTGCATAAGCACTGACACCGGATGTAAGGCGTTTGGCTCTTACATCCCACTTCTTTCATGTAAGATAATCTCGTGATACTCCTAAAATTACTACATAAAATCTTGCTCAATTAACTTTGCTCGATTGGATAACCATAAGCGGCCCATTCCATAATGCCTCCATCCACAGAATAGACATTCTGATAACCTAGATTGATTAGGCATTGTGCCGCATATAAAGAACGCACGCCACCTTTACAATGGAGGTAAATGGATTGTTCTTTGTCCGGAAATTCCTTTTCAATTCGCAATGAAATAAGATCTTTAGGAATATGAAGCGCATTAGGGATGCGGATCATTTGCCATTCATCAATTTCTCGCACGTCAATTAGACAAAGTGCTTCATTTTTTTCGAGCTTGTTTTTTAGTTCATGAACATCAATTGTTTTTATCGTATTAGGGTTTATCATAACGTACTTCTCTTATCGTAGTAGGTCGAGTTAAGGTTGAGTGATGTAATAGCCAATAAATCGTTGCAGTAAATACACCGCCAATCAACGTGGCAAATGCCCAGGTAGATGCTGAAACCATCACAGTTTTTTGCCCGGTTCGGCTCATTGCCCCCGCATCTCGGGCAACAGCCCCTGCAAAAATTAAATGCAATATACCATTGATTAACATCATCAAATAAAAAAAAGTTTGGATTTGTACTGTGAATTGTTGTGCAAGTTCGCCTATCATGAACAAGGGTTCCTTTTTATATTACTTAATATTATTTATTTTATATTATCGCATTATTGGATAATGCGATAATAGAAAACTGTCAAGATCTTTTATTTCTTTATTAACCCCGGTAACATCAGCAGATCTAATCAAAAAGGGAGAACGAATGAAATCTTTTGAAATCCCAGTTCCTCATTTAGCTATAGCAAATTCTGGCCCACTGTATCATGTGGAAAAAATTGTGTTAAATCATATAGCAGCTATTGAGACCTGGTTTCGGCAACAATGGAAAAAAACACCACCTCCATTAACTTCATCCGTAGATTTACGTCAGGCGGGGTTTAAATTAGCTCCAGTGGATACCAATCTGTTTCCTGCAGGATTTAATAATTTGAACCCTGACTTTCTTCCCTTGTGTATTCAGGCTGCCCAATCGGTTTTGGCTGATTATGTTCCTGCTTGCACCAGAATTTTATTACTTCCAGAAAGTCATACACGCAATAAATTTTATATGCAAAGCTTATCTGTCTTACGGACCATTTTCGTTAAAGCTGGTTTTGTTGTCCGTATTGGTAGTCTTGATCCTGAGCTAAAAGAACCCACTGAAATTACTTTGGACAATGGCGAAACATTACTCATTGAACCAATAGAAAGACAAGGTGATCGCATCGGTCTAGCTGATTTTAACCCTTGTTTGCTTGTATTAAATAATGACCTGTCTCAAGGTGTTCCAGACATCTTACAAAAGATACAACAAGAAATTAAACCGACGGCTAAATTAGGATGGTCATCCCGATTAAAATCAAATCATTTTCAATTATACGATGAAATCGCTCATGAGCTTGGTGAATTACTTGGCCTGGATCCATGGCTTATTAATCCCTATTTCAGCGCTATTGATGGAATTGATTTTATGGCTCAGGAAGGCTTGGAGCGCCTGGCAGAAGAAGTCGATAACATATTAAGTAAGATGCAGAATAAGTACGCCACTTATGGTATCAAGGAAAAACCTTTCGTAGTGATTAAAGCGGACAATGGTACTTATGGTATGAGTGTGATGATGGTGCATCATGCAGATGAAGTACGGCAACTAAATAGAAAGCAACGTACCAAAATGGCTACCAGCAAGGGAAGCCAAAAAGTTGAACGCGTGATTATTCAAGAGGGAGTATATACTTTTGAAACTATGCCTGATGGTGCAGTTGCTGAGCCTGTTGTTTATATGATTGGCCAGTTTGTAGTGGGCGGATTTTATCGTGTTCATCAGGAACGAGGAATTGCTGAAAACCTAAATGCACCGGGAATGCATTTTCAACCGTTAGCATTTGCGCAAGCTTGCAACATGCCCTCCGATGAGTTAGAAGTAGTTGATTGTCCAAATCGCTTTTACGTTTATGGTGTAATTGCTCGTTTAGCAGCTTTGGCTGCAGCAAGAGAAATTGCAGCTATTGGAGAAGAGTAATGAAACTTGCTGTGTTACTGGATCCGTTATATCAGTTAAAGCCATATAAAGACACAACAATTGCTATGTTAAAACGAGCGCAAGAGTTTGGATGGTTTTGTGTTTATTTTACTCAAAAAGACTTGTTTTTCAGAGATGGGCGAGTTTTTGCGCGAGTTTATGAGTTAACTATTGGCGATGAGCATAGCCCTGATTGGGCATCCTCCCAAGAGTTAGGTGAAAAAGCCTTGGGTGAGTTTGATATTGTTCTAATGCGCAAAGATCCTCCTTTTAATACGGAATATATTTACACAACTTATTTATTGGAGTTGGCAGAACGAGAGGGAGTACTCGTAGCTAATAAACCGCAAAGTTTACGTGATGCGAATGAAAAATTTTTTACTCTAAACTTTCCTCAATGTTGTCCTCCTACATTAGTGTCTCGGGATATCAATAGGCTAAAAGCATTTTGGCAACAACACCAACAAGTAATTTTCAAACCCGCTGAAGGAATGGGGGGTAGTTCAGTATTTCATGTGGATCAGCAAGGAAGAAATTTATCAGTCATTTTAGAGGTACTAACTCAAAATCAAACTTGTACTATTCTTGCTCAGCGCTATATTCCAGAGATTGCGAGTAAGGGAGATAAGCGGATTTTAGTAATCAATGGAGAACCAGTGCCTTATGCCTTAGCACGCATTCCTGCTCCCGGCGAGTTACGTGGAAATTTGGCAGCAGGTGCGCGAGGAGAAGTAGTTCCTATTACAAAACGCGATCGGTGGATCTGCGAACAAGTTGCCCCCACTTTGAAGGAAAAAGGGCTTTATTTTGTTGGTCTGGATGTGATCGGTGATTTTTTAACAGAAATCAATGTGACTAGCCCCACATGCATGCGTGAAATTGCTGCTGAAACGGGTCTTGATATTGCGGGTGATTTCTTGCTTTGTCTGGAAGCGGTAGTAAAACAGTAAATGCTGTCCTTAAAAGTAAACTTCTAAAGACAGCATTTACATTTTGATTTACTCATCCACGTAGTCACTGCCTACATCATTGGCTGCCACTTGATCTGCTTTTTGATCATCTACGTATAAGGAGCCCTTATCAGGTTCTGTACCGGCAATAAGGTAATTACGATGTTGTAGGTATGCGTCACGCATGAAGGAATATCTATCAAAGGCTTCATCCATTAAACGATCAGCATCAAGCAATTGGGCCCGTAAGTCCACCGTGCGCAGAGCTAATAAGCTATAAATTACCGCATCGTTATTGATATAGACATAAGGACTATAAAGAGCAAATTGAAATAGCCATCCTGCTCCGTCACGAAGCGTGCTGGGGCCTAGTAGGGGTAGCATTAAATAAGGCGAATTTTTATCACCCCATTTTGCCAGAGTCAGACCTAAGTCGTTGGAGTGTGGTTGCAATCCAAAAGTTTGTGCTACATCAAGCACACCACCTATTCCCAGGCTTGAGTTAATGATGAAGCGCCAAGTATCTCGAATTGCCCATTTACCCTGCGCTTGCAATAAGTCGTTTCCAACGGTAGGAATAAGATCAAGGTTACTGTAAAAATTATTTATTCCCTTGCGCACAAATGCGGGTAAGACTGCCCGATATGCTTTGGCAGAAGGTTTTAAAATTGCTCTATCAAGTGCGTCATTAAATTTATAGACCCTACGGTTATAGGATTCAAAAGGATCTGCTGGATTAGTGCCCTTAGTGACACAACCTGTTAGCACAATGCTGACCAAACTGATGCTTACTAAATTTAATCGCATGATATTTCTATCTTATTGAGAATTAAAAAGATGTTACACGAGTTTAAGTTCCTTGCCTAGTATGACTATAATTCTCATTAACTTAATGATTTACTTAGTGCTCGTGATATGTATCATGTGGTTACTTTTAGGCTCAATTTAACTAAAATTTCAATAAAAAAGTCACAGGGCCGTCATTACATAAATGAACTTGCATATCCGCACCAAAGCATCCGCTTTGAGTGCCAGGATGTAGTTGAATCGCCTGGGTGACCAAATAATCAAATAGTTGGCGTCCTAATTCTGGAGAGGCAGCTTTGGAAAAGCTGGGGCGAAGACCTTTTTGTGTATCTGCCATTAGGGTAAATTGTGGGACTAATAGAAGACCACCATTTATGTTCTTTAGGTTGAGATTCATTTTCCCTTGCTCATCACTGAAAATTCGATAATTCAGTGTTTTTTCTAGCATCTTATCAATAGTCTGCTGCGTATCCTCCTGTTCAAATCCACAAAGTATCATTAAACCCTGGTCAATACGGCTAACGGTTTCATTAGCAATATCAACCCGTGCTTCTAAAACGCGTTGAACTACAGTTAACATGCATCAAGCCCTTGTTTGGAAATTTCTTTACTGGCATAAATTAAAGCATCAATAATCCCAGATTCTCTATCCGAATGTCCTGCGTCTCTGACGATACGTAAATTTGAAGCAGGAAGCGCTTGATGTAATGCAAAAGCACTTGCTAATGGAGAAATTAAATCAAAACGTCCATGGACAATGTAAGTGGGAATATGCCTTATTTTATGCACATTATTCATGACCTGATTTTCTTCAATAAAAAAGTTGTGCATCACATAATGCGTTTCCAAAGTTGCAAGAGCCAAAGCAAAATGAGGATCGCTGTATTGATCGATCACATAAAGATGCGGATGCAGGCTACTGCAGCGCGCTTCCCATAAAGCCCAGCTTTTTGCTGCACTCATTCGTGCCAAATCGTTAGTACCATGCATACAGCTGGCATAATATTCAAGCAGGTTCTCTACTTTATTGTCAGGAACAAGGCTAAGGAATTCTTGCCAATAATCCGGGTAAACGAGGTTGGCTCCTTGTTGATAAAACCAATCAATATCACACTTTCGGCCTAAAAAGATTTGATGCAGCAATAATGCTTTAATTTGTTGTGGAAATTTTTGCGCGTAGAGCAATGCCAATAAAGATCCCCATCCGCCACCTGCCAAAACAAATTCGGATAAACCTAAAAAATCTCTAATGGCATCAATGTCATCGAGCAATAGAGGGGTGGTATTTTCACGAGTTTCTAAATGAGGCGTAGAGCGTCCACAACCACGTTGATCGAAAAGAATAATTCGATAGACCTGAGGATCAAAGAAACGACGTAAATAGCCATCTATAGAACAACCACCAGGCCCAGAGTGGAGAATAATCACTGGAATTCCGTCAGGGTTTCCTGTTTCTTCGATAAAAAGCGTATGGAGTTCACTGACTTTTAATTCGTGTTGAGTATAAGGCTTAATTGCTGGGTAGAGAGAATGCATATTAGTCCTTTAAGAAAAAGTGTTGTTTAACCTTTTATTCTGCGCCTGGAATTGCCGGAATGCAAGTACAGGAAAGGGGTCATAGTGTCCAGATGATATTATTCAAATGCAGGATTGGCGATTGCCCATCAATGCCACTCTATGTGTGCTAAAATTAAACAGCAGATAATCTTTGTCTTTAAGATACAAATTGATAATAATACACTTCTTTTTATGTTTGGAATAATGGTATGACGATTGCCGCACTTCTCAATGGTTTAAATGAGCGACAGCATGAAGCAGTAACAGCTCCCTTAGGGAATATGTTAGTTTTAGCCGGGGCGGGGAGTGGTAAAACAAAGGTTTTAGTCAGTCGGATTGCCTGGTTAATTGAAAAAGAAAACCTTTCGCCACACAGTATCTTAGCAGTTACTTTTACGAATAAGGCAGCTGGCGAAATGCGGGCACGATTAAATAGTATGCTTGCAACCCCTGTATCAGGATTATGGGTAGGTACCTTTCATGGTTTATGCCATCGTTTGTTACGCCGTCATTATAAAGAAGCTAATTTACCCGAACAGTTTCATATTCTGGATTCAGAAGATCAGGCACGAATGATCAAGCGAGTCATTGCTGCCTTAAACCTGGATAGTGAACAATGGCCTGTAAAACAGGCACAATCGTTTATTAACGGGCGCAAAGATGAAGGGGTCCGCCCTCAACACGTACATACATTGTCTTATGGCCCAGGAAAAACTTTACGTTCCATTTATGCAGCTTATGAGCAAGCCTGCCAAACAGCCGGTGTTATTGATTTTGCGGAATTATTATTACGTACTCATGAATTATTACGTGATAATCCGGATATTCTTGCTCATTATCGTCAGCGCTTTCAGGCTATTTTGGTGGATGAGTTTCAAGATACCAACACGATTCAATATGCCTGGATACGTCTTTTAGCAGGAGAACATGCTGCTGTTTTGGCTGTAGGTGATGATGATCAATCCATTTATGGCTGGCGAGGTGCAAAAGTTGAAAATATCCAACAGTTTTCTCATGATTTTAAAGACAGCCGGATTATTCGCCTGGAACAAAATTATCGTTCCACCTCCACCATTCTTGATGCAGCAAATGCATTAATTACCAATAATAACTCACGGATGGGGAAAGATTTATGGACTGCGGGGAGTACAGGCGAAAAAATTTTGCTTTTTAGTGCTTTTAATGAATTAGAAGAAGCACGTTTTGTCAGTGAACGCATCATGATGGAAATTAATCAGGGGGTGAGTGCTGATGAGATTGCAATCTTGTATCGTTCAAACGCTCAGTCTCGGGTAATTGAGGAATCATTATTACGAGCAGGCGTTGCTTATCGAATTTATGGTGGTTTACGCTTTTTTGACAGGGCGGAAATTAAAGATACCCTGGCTTATTTGCGTTTAATGGTTAACGTTGATGATGATACTGCTTTTGAACGCGTAGTAAATTTCCCAACCCGAGGAATAGGCGAAAAAACGTTAGATGAGATACGGCACTACGCTAAGTCAAATGCTTGTTCTTTATGGCAGTCTGCCAAGGCTGCTTTGCTTTCCGGTGTGTTGCCTCAACGTGCCGCGCTTGCGTTGCGTAAATTTATTGAGTTAATCGAAGAGTTACAACGCAATACAGTCAGTATGGAGTTGGATGAGCAATTGTCTTCGGTTATCCAAATGAGTGGTCTTTATGCTCATTTTGGTAAGGTTAAAGGGGATAAATCAGAGTCTCGTTTGGATAACTTGCAGGAATTAATTAACGCAGCTAAACAGTTCCGTTATGAGCAGGAAGAAGAAGAGGATGTGCCTTTAGTGAATGCATTTTTAGCGCACGCCTCTTTAGAGTCAGGTGAAATGCAAGCGGATGAAAATGAGCGTTCTGTGCACCTAATGACTTTGCATGCAGCGAAAGGATTAGAGTTTCCCCTTGTATTCTTAGTGGGGATGGAAGAAGGTGTCTTTCCAGGGAAACAATCTTTAGAAGAACCTGGTCGCTTGGAAGAGGAGCGACGCCTATGTTATGTGGGAATGACCCGGGCAATGCAAAAATTGGTTTTATCTTATGCCGAAGTACGACGTCAATATGGCCGGGAAGAATACCATAGGCCTTCTAGGTTCTTACGAGAGATTCCTACGGAACTACTTGATGAAGTAAGAACAAAGGCTCGCTTCCAGGCGCCTCCTGTGACAGCTAGAAAAATATCCACTATTGCTCAAACACAAGCGGAAGAGGCTGGGTTAGCCTTAGGACAAACAGTAACGCATGCCAAATTTGGCCAAGGGGTAGTTTTAGCAGTAGAAGGAAGCGGGGCACATACTCGAGTCCAGGTCAAATTCAATGAACATGGGGCAAAATGGCTTGTTTTAGCTTACGCTAATCTCGCAATTGAAGCCTAATTTAAGCAAAATTGTTTTGGCTATTGAATTTTTTTTTAGTGAGTGCTAGGGTGCCGTTTGGGAAATTGGTTACTTCAATCGATATAAATATAAATAAGGGGAAATTTGTGAAATTTACAAATCTATTAACAGCAGGAGCGTTAACAGCATCTTTAATATCGCCTGCCGTAATGGCAGATGACGCTAGTGCTCCTGCTGCGATGTCTGATGCGCAAAAAAAAGAAGTGGAAAAAGTAATTCATGATTATCTAGTGGCAAATCCAGAAGTTTTATTGGAAGCTTCTCAAGCGTTACAACAAAAACAGCAGCAAAATATGCAACAACAGGCTCAAGCTGCCATAAAAGAGAATACTGATAAATTGTTCCAAGGCAAAACAACTGTAGTAGGTAACCCTAAAGGTAATGTCACTATTGTTGAGTTTTTTGACTACCAATGCATCCATTGCAAAAAAAATGTCTCCTGTCATTAGCGAACTACTTAAAAAGGACAGCGACTTACGTGTTGTTTATAAAGAATTCCCAATTTTTGGCAAGAGTTCTGAATTAGCTTCCAGAGCTGCTTTAGCCGCTGGTATGCAAGGAAAATATCAAGCAATGCATACTGCATTATTCAGCATAGATAAGCGTTTAAATGATAAAATCATCATGGAATCAGCCAAATCATTAGGTTTGGATATGAAGAAATTTAAAACAGATATGGATAGCAAAGAAGTGACCGACATGCTTGAAGCAAACCGTGCTTTGGCTGAAAAGTTACATTTAATGGGGACTCCCGCTTTTATTGTAGCTTCTACTCCAAATGGCCAGTTTAAAGCAGGAAGTGAGCCTTCATTTATTCCAGGCGCAGCAAGTGAAGAGTCATTGCAAGAATTAATTAAGAAAGCGGCTGGAAATTAATTCATTAAGAAGTGATTTAAGAAAATTTACTTAATGGAGCGTTTTAGATTTGTTGGGCTAAGGCCCAACAAATAAATTACTACCTATTAGTTGTTTGCTTATCTAATGTTCCGTGGCTCTTGTTCACAGAATACCAAATAATTAGTCATCACAGTGATTTTGAGATTTTCATGACAAAACCAACTACATTTCAAGACATTATTTTAACTTTACAGCAATATTGGGCTGCCCAAGGCTGTGTCATTTTACAACCTTTTGATATGGAAGTTGGCGCGGGTACTTTTCATCCGGCAACTTTTTTAAGGGCGATTGGCCCAGAACCCTGGTGTGCTGCATATGTGCAACCTTCACGCCGCCCAACTGATGGACGTTATGGGGATAACCCTAATCGAGTACAGCATTATTATCAATTTCAGGTAGTGCTTAAACCTTCTCCATTAGATATTCAGGATAAGTATTTGGATTCTTTACGCGCCCTAGGAGTGGATCCTTTGGCTGATGACATCCGTTTTGTTGAAGATAACTGGGAGTCACCTACTTTAGGAGCTTGGGGGCTAGGCTGGGAAGTCTGGCAAAATGGTATGGAAGTATCGCAATTTACTTATTTTCAGCAAGCTGGCGGTTTACCATGTAAACCAGTTACCGGTGAATTAACTTATGGCTTGGAACGTTTGGCGATGTATATTTTGGGAGTTGATAATTTATTTGATCTTCCCTGGAGTAATACCGCAAATGGAATAGTCACTTATGGTAATGTTTTCCATCAAAATGAAGTAGAGATGTCTGCGTATAATTTTGAACATGCCAATATAGAAGAACTATTCAGGCAATTTGATTATTATGAAAGTGAAGCACAAAAACTAATTGCTTTACAGTTACCACTTCCTGCTTATGAAATGGTAATCAAAGCGTCTCATTCGTTTAATCTTTTGGATGCACGCAAAGCAATTTCAGTGACTGAACGTCAACGCTATATTTTGCGTGTGAGACAATTATCAAGAGCAGTGGCGCAAGCATATTATGAAGCGCGTGAAGCATTAGGTTTTCCTATGGCAAAAGGTGTGTAATGGTCAATGATTTTATTTTTGAATTAGGTTGTGAGGAATTACCTTCAGGCGCAGTTTGGCCCCTGGCCGATGAATTTGCTAATCAATTATTAGCGGCGTTAGATAAAGCGCAATTAAATTATGGACAAGTTAAACGTTTTGCTACACCAAGACGTATAGCTATTGTCATTCAAGATTTGCAAACGGCACAAGCTAGCCAGACTGTGACCCGACGTGGACCAGCTGCAGTAGCTGCTTATGATAAAGAAGGTAAACCAACGCCAGCTTTGCTTGGCTTTGCCAAATCTTGTGGGGTTTCATTAGAACAACTTACCCGAATTCAAACAGAGAAAGGGGACTGGATCGTTTGTGAAATCCAAAATCAAGGCAGCAAGACTAAAGATTTATTACCTGGCTTTGTAAGCCAGGCTCTGGCTACCTTACCAATCCCTAAGCCCATGCGTTGGGGGGCAGGAGAGGATGAGTTTGCGAGGCCAGTGCATTGGGCTGTAATGCTCTATGGTGATGAGGTGATTGATCATCAAGTGTTAGGTATAAAAACAGGGCGTCATAGTCGTGGCCATCGTTTTCATGCACCACAAGCAATAGCTATTGATACTGCACAAAGCTATGAAAAACAGATGTTGTCAGTTTTTGTTATTGCTGATTTTACCGCTCGCAAGGCAGTAATTAAAGAGCAGGTGGAAAATTTGGCGGCTTCTTGCAATGCAACTGCAATCATGCCTGACTCTCTATTGGATGAAGTCACATCAATTGTTGAATGGCCTCAAGCTTTAATGGCAAATTTTGAGCCAGAATTTCTTGAAGTGCCAGCGGAATCGCTTATTGCTTCCATGCAGTCGCACCAAAAATGTTTTGCCTTGAAAGATAAGCAAGGAAAATTATTACCTCATTTTATTACGGTTGCCAATATTGCCAGCACTAACCCACAACAGGTTATTTTGGGTAATGAAAAAGTCATGCGGGCACGTTTAAGCGATGCCGCTTTTTTCTTCAAGCAAGATAAAAAGATTCCATTAAGTACTTATATCCCAGCAACAGAGCAGGTCGTATTTCAAGCCAAATTAGGTAGTTTGCAAGATAAGGCTTTGCGCATTAAGGCACTAATGGAGTATTTAAGCCCTGCATTAAATTTGAATTTACAACAGGCTCAGCGCGCGGCAGAATTAAGCAAATGCGATTTATTAACCGGAATGGTGGGTGAATTTCCTGAGCTTCAAGGGTTAATGGGATACTATTATGCATTGCATGATGGGGAAGATCTTTCTGTAGCTCAAGCTTTAAATGAACAGTACATGCCGCGTTTTGCAGCGGATAATTTACCTGAATCAGATTTGGGTAAAGCTTTATCCCTGGCAGATCGTATTGATACTTTGGTTGGTATTTTTGGCATCGGGCAAAAACCTACAGGTGTAAAAGATCCTTTTAAATTAAGACGCCATGCTTTAGCTATTGTACGTTTATTGGTTTCAATCTCCGCCCCTCTTAATTTAAATACTTTAATTGAACAATCTGTTGTCCACTATGGCGCAGTTTTATCGGTGAATGCTGATTTAATTACAGAGTTAAAGGTATTTATACTCGAGCGCTTGCAATCTTATTATCAGAATCAGGGTATAACAGGAGACTTAGTAAATGCAGTGCGCACACGTCAAGATGATTGGCTTTATGATTTAGATAAGCGCTTACAAGCATTAAAGGTTTTTGTTACGTTACCAGAAGCAGCATCGCTTTCAGCAGCATGCAAGCGCGTAAATAATTTGCTTAATCAGGCAGGGATACAGCCTATTGCTCAAGATGTTAATGAAGAATTGCTAGAAGAGGGTGCAAATACCTGGCAAATTATTTTACATATTTTATTGCCTGAAGCCAAACCT
>CAZTYT010000034.1:0-938 GCA_964618245.1 uncultured Legionella sp.
CTTGGTGAAATGCTTGTAACAACAGTTTCGCTTTATCTTCTGTTTGCATGGACACAGGAATGCGATAAAAAGGTTTATCGGGAATAGTTTTACTATCGAAATTAACTTCCTGGTAATTGCGTTCACGCAGCAAACTCATCACCAAATCACTTTTACCTGCGGCTGGTGAGCCTTCAAAGATAATACCGCCTAGGCCGCCGCAATATTGGACTTCATGACTTTTAGGAATAGCCTGTCGCCATTCGCGTAATGCTAATAGCTCATCCAATTGCTGCGCAGGATCTAGCCGTGTTTCGGTAAGGATGAATTGGCTTTGCTGCAATTTTTTAGGTACTAGCTGGGGTTTATTTTTAGCAAATAGTGCATCAAACTCAGCGCGTGCATCTTCAGGGACTAAAGGCTCCGCTAGCTGAAAGGCGTAGTGTTTCGCTAAGGTTATGGGATTTTGCTGTGGGTTTTGCGCATGAGCTGATAGAGTAAGTAAGGCCATCATCTGCAACTCACGGGGAGTAATGAGCACTTCAGTGGTTGAGTGTTGGCATAGGAACAAATACACTTTTAAGAATTCTTCAGACATGGCAAATTGTTGCTTTTCCAATGCGGTCTCAGCAAATACTGGTTTTAACACAGTCTCATAGATAAATGCAGGGGATAAGGGCTCAAACAATAAGGCATTCCCATGGCGGTGAAAGAAAGGCGCCAAATGGCGACCTTCGCCGTAATTTAAGGGATTACCGGCAAAAATGACTTTATGATTATCATCTAACTCATGATATTGGCCTTCAATCAATATGCCAGGTGGCGTATGAAATAACCCTTCAAATTCACTCCATTGGCGAGGCGAGAGATTTGCTTCATCGATGAACAAAATTTTGCGTTTTTTGGACTTGTCCTGAGCCCAATCACGTATTCTTTCTTCGCCTTGGTAGAGTTCATCC
>CAZTYT010000034.1:948-13082 GCA_964618245.1 uncultured Legionella sp.
CTTTGGTAACAAAGCTGGTTTTTCCTGTAGCAGTTAAGCCAGTTAAAAAGACATAAGGCGCATGGTTTAAAATAGCATTGACAGCCTCTTTACGTGCTTTGGTAAATGCATCTGCCTGAGTTTTGGTTTGGCTTTCATTGGTTAGTGGTTTTAGTTCAAAACGGACTGGTAAATCCACCATTCCTTGCCAATTGGTTTCGCTCGACTTTCCAGGATGTGCTTTGACGTAAGCAAGACGTGCTTGCAGACGACTTAAAGGCTCTTCATTGATTTGAGTTTCGGATAGAGATGCGATTTCAGCTTCATTGTATTTGTGCAGCAAACAGGCTCGTTTCGCTCTTACATCTACCTGATGATGGGTACGCGAAATGGCTTGTAATCCTGTGAGCTCTTTACTGACTATGACTAATTGACCAGGTGCATCTTTTTCTTGTTGGCGTTGTAAGATAAATTGAGTCAGCGCATCTCCTAGTTCAGGAGCAATTTCGCCTTTGAGTATCACTCGCTTTTTTTCTTTCAAAGCTTTTAATAAAGCTTGTTCAGTTTTTTGAAAGGCAAAAGTTAAGCTCTCTTTTTTAAATTCACTGTGGGTGTGATATAAAAGATTACTGCTGCTGCACTCGCTTACGTCGATTACTACCCAAGATCCCTCTTGGGTTAATTGAGCCACCGTAGTATCTACCTCCGTACTTTCAATCAAGCAGGTGGGGTGAGTGGATTTTCCATCCCAAGTGGCGGATGCTTTAGCAGGCATCAACGCTACAGGGGCAACTGATGCTGGAATTGCAACTCCAGGTGTGACATGGAGTTGCAATGCGACTTCCAAGCGTTGTGCTTCGGCCAGGAACATAGCCCATTCTGATTCGTTTAACGTGCGGGTGACTAAAACATCACAGGTTTTTTTGGCATATGCTTTTAATAATCCTGGCAGAGTATCTAAGGTTCGATTTTTATTGTCGCACTCATATTGCGTAAAAAAAAGAACTTAAGCTGCTGGGATTTAACACCAGAGTGGTAGAGCAAGGTTGATAATCCCAGTGAGTATTAGTGGTGAGTCTTTTCCAGCCATAACCTTTGCTTTGGCTAAGTTTCAAGGTCTTAGGCAGATCGATGCGTTTACCAGAATGGTCAATGTATCCTTGTACTAGAGCCTGTTGCCAAAAGGCAACAAAATCAGGATCCTGCCATAATCCATTTTGTAAATCGATTGGTAAACCACTTTTAAATGCTTGCTCCAACTCGCCTTCAGTCCATACCAATTGGTTTTTTTTCATTACCCAACGACCCATTAGACGTTCTGGCCAATCCTGGGCTTCATACAAGTTAATCTCATAATGTTTAATTTGCGGATCGCGGGCTGGAATATTGAGAGGAGGATGAGCCAGCATGAGCATGCCAGCAGGTATCGGACAGGTTTCCATCTTATCAAAGCGTGAATAGAAATCAGAGCCCTGATAACAGTTTGGTTTATTCGGATTAATTAAACCAATGACTTGGGTAGCTTCTGGCAATAAAGTCCCATCAGCATAACGTACTTCATCCAGTAGGGCATTAAAACCTACGATATCATCGGGTTTGAATTGATCATAATTGACAATTAATACCGGGGACATTTGACTTTGATTATGTTTTACTAAAAACTCATGCAGAGCTCCACCAGGACCTGGCATTAATTGACCTTTTTCTCCATCACGTTTTATCCAAGGCGCTGAGCATACTAAATCCTCAGGTTTATTGATATAAAATACTGGGTGGCCACTATCTAAAGCTTGTTGTTGTAATGATAAGCCTAAGGCAAATACTTCCTGGCTTGAGCCTAACTCAATGAGCTGTTTTTTAGGTCCCCTGAGTACCTCTTGGTGATAAACTTTGATTGGTAGCTCCGTCCCCTTGGATTTTTCCCAGGTTTGCAGTTGTTGTTCATAAGGAGTGGCATCTTGCGGCATGGTTTGAAGCACAAAGCACAATTTATTTCGGAGCGTTGCAGAAATAGACTTTAAGGAATGGAGGTAAGTAATTAGTTCCTGGCGTTGGGCCGCCGTTATTAAGGACAAGCTAGCCTGTAAGGCCTGAATATAATCTTCATGTTGTTCAATAAATGCTTCTAATAAACTGAAAGTATACTTAGTCAGTAAATCTTTTTGGATTACAGATATTGCCCAAGCAGGCATACCTTTTAAATTACGTAATAATATTCCGGATAATTGCTCTTTAGATAAGGATTTTGCTTGAGGTGCAAATTTTAATAATTCTTGCCAGTTTGCACATTCGAATAAGGCGAATAATCCACCTTCTTGAATAAAATTACCTGGCGAATTTAACTTGGGAATGACAGCAAAAGGTGCTTTTTCTATATAAACTAAAGGCCCTAGACTAGCATAGATAACCTTAACTAGTTTGCTATCAACCACTTGCTTCGGCCCCTTGGGATGATTGGGATCGTAAATTTCCCATTGAGCCCCCTTTGATTTTAAAGTAATTGTATGCCAAGGATTTTTGAGAATAAGCTGTTGGGGGCGATGTTGTAATAATGAGGAAAGATTATTCCCTACAAAATCAAGCCGTTCAACCGATAGCGTCAATTGATAGCGCTGCACATATTTCCAAACTTCTTCAAATGTATTTTTCAATGAAGGGGTTAAATCAGCTAAGGTCCCGTTCCATGACTTCATTTCTTCTATAGCTGCTTTCCAGGAGGTGGATGGGGTCTGCATAAACCACTGGCTTAATGCATTACATATTCCATCTTGAAGATTAGGAATAAAATTTTGATGTTGTTGAGTCAGAGTTAAGTATTGGCTTAATTGCCCGATGATCATGGTTTGGGATTTTGTGTCATAATTACCTTCATAGGTAAAAGGGGCATTTAATGGAAAAGGTTCATAATCAATAAATTCCATATAATTATGTTTAGGGGCTTGGTTAATTTGAGGTTTTTCTTCTTGAGTGTTTGGGGGAGAGTAATAAACAGTAGGTATATTTTCCAGTAATTTATCTAAAGTTTCATTTTTCACAATGTTAGGGCAACGCTCTAGAGTAAGCCAGGAAAGATCCTTAGAAGCTTGAATAAAACGGACGAGATCACTGTTGTCTAAAGTTGAATGTGAAACCACAAGTTTTTGCAAATGAATTGGTAGAGTAATTCGTTGAGTAAAGTTAGGTGATAGTATTTTTAAATGCTCTAACTTCAAAGTCTTAAGGTTTGGAGCATGCGATATTAGGTAACATAAATCCTCTAGACAAATATTGCTGTGTGATAAATCGAGATGTTTCAGCTGACTTAAGTTAAGACATTTACTAAACCCAGGTTTTAATCCTTGAACTTTACGCAGATTAAGTGTTTTTAAATGAGTTGTTTGCTTCAAAAGGTAGACTAAATTTTCATTGCTAATATTAGTCCTGGCAAGGTTAAGTTTTTCTAATTGTGAGCAATTTAAATTTTTAGGAAATTTATTATTTAGAATATCCATAGACGTTAGCTTTAATGTTCTTAACTGATTGGTTTGTTCTAATATATAAGCTATGTCTTCGAAGCTTGTATTACTCATGTAAGATTCAAATATTTCTAGTTGAGACCAGTTTAAGCCTTTACTAAACCCAGGTTTGATATTGTTTACAATAATAAGTTTAAGCTTTCTTAAGGTAATTTTAGGATTTAAAAGCAAGGCTATATTGTCTGGAAAAGAAGTAAGCCATAGTTCTTTTAATGCATTTAGATTGCAATTTTGAGTAATATCAGGAATTTTTGTTGAACAAATGTGTAGTTTTTTTAAATTAGGGGTTTTAACGAGTAAGGCACTTAAATCAGGAAAGTGCATATTTTTAATAGTGAGTTTTTCTAGTAAAGGGAGGTTTAACTCATTAGCAATAGCTTTCTGAAAGTGAGTAGTAGTAAGTTTTAATTTTTTTAATTGGGGTGCACTATTTATAATAGCTGTCATTTGCTGGGTATTTTGCTCACCACCACCAAATAATTGAAGCTCATGCAACTTATTGAAATTAATATTGGGTGGAATTTTAACATCTAAAGGTAGTTGTAAAGTTTTAAGTTGTGGTGCATGAATTAATATATTGTCCCAATTGTGGGGCGGAATAGTGGTGGTTAGTGTTTCCAAGTGGCTGAAGCTTACGCCTTCATCCAGTTTTTTTTGATAAAAATATCCGTTTATATTGATTTTTTTTAATGAGTTGGTCTTTTTGAGCAGTGAATTTACATCAGAAACGTTCTTATAACTATCAATAAAAGTCAATTCTTCTAAATAGGGTAAATCTAACTCTTCGGCAAAACCATCTTCAATTTGTTCTATTTTTTTTATAGCCAGGCATCTTAATTGTGGTATTTGCATTATTAAATTTTTTAATAAATTGCTAGTAAGAAGCTTTATATTCTTTATTTTTAGCTGATGAATGTTTGGCAATGAGGCGCTCGTAAACTCTACCCCATCGATAATTATTTTTCCTTTAGTTGTTAACTCCTCGAGCAGTGCTTTGTTTTGTAAGACTAAACTGTCATATTCATAAACCACCGGAATATCAGGAAAATATTTTTTGGCCTCTAAAAGTAGTTGATTACTAGTATGGGAAAATTTGCGCTGAATAATTTTTTGAAAGGGTGGGTTTGCTCGTTTAATCAAATCCCAAATTTTTTTTTGGCTGTAAGGAGTATGATGAAATATAGATAAATCCAGTTGGCGTTCGTATTTAGGGTCACTTAAGCGCCCTAGTTCTATATCATCAAGTGGCAGAATTTGTTCTGCAACTACTTGATATTGGAGGTGAGCTTTTTGAATAATTTGGTTAGGATAAGCTGGGGTGATTTGTACACGAGTATGTAATTCATTTAAAACACTCAGGTTTTCATTATTCAATGCAATTAACTGTCCATCTTGCCAGAGTGCTAATGGGAAACCTTCTGTTAATAATTGTCTAAGTTGCTTTTGAATTTCTGCAATCTGGGTAGCAGACCAGGAAGAGGCCATCCAATCTGTAATAATTAATAATTTTTTTTGTGGCTCACATCCCCCAGGTTTTTTCCAGTAAGGTTTATCATTAATGAGTCGGTTAACTTCTAGTTGTCCTTCGGGCTCAGTACTATAAGTATTATGTTCACTTTTTTGTATGTAATAAAAATGATCTGGATAAGACATCGTGCTTTATTTTAGTTGCAAAGAATTTAATTCTAACATTGTTTGGTTTATTTTGCAGCAATTTGATTTTTTTTGGGTAAAAGCGCTTATTGTTTAGATGGTGATTTGGTGTCACGATTTTTTAATTCTAGGTAATGAAATAATGAAGAAAGTTAGGTTATTCATTGCAGAATTTAATCGCTGAGCCTTGGCCCGTAGACGCCAAGCTAAGTAGGAAAAGTAATAGTGATCATTTCCCACCCAAAACGAATCCTCATGGTTTGACCACGGTGTCTAGCGATCTTGCCTTACTCTATTCGGCCCCGTGATCAAGCCACAGGGGTTAGTAGTGAAAAGAAGTGGGGTCTTGATTTTCCCTTAGCTTTACGGCTATGGGCCAAGGCCTGACCTATGAAATAATTAGGGATTGATGTCCAATAGAATGAGTTGATCCATGGCTTGGCCTATATCTTTTGCACGCATCAAGCTTTCACCTATCAGAAAAGTATTAATTCCATGCGATTGCATTAATGTGATATCTGATCGAGTATTGATCCCGCTCTCAGTGATGATTATTTTATCTGCTGGAACATATTTTTTTAAATTAATACTTTGATAAATATCTGTTTTAAAGGTATGTAGGCTGCGATTATTAATTCCCATTAATGGTGTAGGTAAAACTAGCGCTCGCTCTAATTCAGCCTCGGTGTGGCTTTCAACCAGCACAGCCATTTTTAATTCTTGAGCCAGTTGGCAAAAATCGTTGAGCTGAGCATCATCAAGCATGGCTACAATAAGTAAAATACAATCTGCACCTAAACTTAAACTTTCATGGATTTGATAACTATCCAAAATGAAATCTTTGCGTAAAACAGGAAGATTGCAGTGTGATTTGGCTAAGGCCAGATAGTCAGGATGGCCTTGGAAAAATTGAATATCTGTAAGGACGGAAAGGCAACGCGCACCATGTGTTGCATAAGTTTTTGCTATGTCCGCCACATTAAAGTCTTCTCGGATTAATCCTTTGCTAGGGGAGGCGCGTTTAATTTCAGCAATAATTGCTGGTGTATCATTTGCGTGTAATGCTTTTACAAAATCACGCTGCTCTAAAAAGGAGGGTTCTAAAGCATTTAAGGGCTTATTTTTCTTAGCCAAGGCGACTTCTTCCAGTTTGTGTTGGGCGATACGTTCTAAGACACTATTCATGATGAGATTCTTTACTTAAAGTTTGAGTTAATTGGCGAAGTTGGTTAAAACATTGGGCTGCTTTGCCGCTATCAATAGCTATTTTGGCTTTTTCTAACGCCTCTTCATAAGTGCTTTGGTCTTTGGCACAATAAATTGCAGCTGCAGAATTTAATAAGACCATGTCTCTGGCAGCATTTTGCTCTCCAGCCAGTACAGATTGAATTAGTTGAAGGCTTTGTGCTGGGGAGTCAACAATAATTTCATCCAATGCATGATGCATGTCGTAGTCTTGAGGAACAATAGACCATTCGGAAAATGTGCCTTGATAATATTCGATCACATGGGTTTTTGCCGCGATGCTTATTTCATCAAGTCCATCTTCTGAACTAATCACCAGACTTCGTTCGCTTCCTAAATTGGCAAGTACCGTGGCTAAGGTTTTTTGCCACTGGGAAGAAAACACCCCTACAACTTGTCTTTTCACTCGGGCAGGATTGATAAGTGGACCTAACAAATTAAAAAGGGTACGTATACCTAATTGCTGACGAGCAACACGTGCATACTGCATGGCAGGATGATAGGAAGGTGCAAATAGAAAGGCTAAATTGCATTCTTTCAGGCAGCTTTGTACAGCCTTATCCGATAAACTTAAAACAAAGCCTGCCTGCTCTAATAAATCAGCGCTACCACTTCGGCTGGAAACAGAACGATTGCCATGCTTTGCCACGGAAAAACCTGCTGCTGCAACGACAAAGCTACATGCAGTGGAGACATTAAACGTATTTTTACCATCACCACCTGTTCCAACAATATCAATTAAATTATTTCCCAGATCAAGCGGATGAGCTAATTGCTGCATGACTTGGGCTGCAGCGGTTAGCTCTTCTGCAGTTTCACCTTTCATGCGCATGAGGGCTAAAAAAGTGGCAATTTGCAGATCATTATAATGTCCAGACATACAGGCATGAATGACTTCATGCATTTGTTCAGTGCTTAAATTCTGTTTTGCAAGAAGGTGTTCAAATAACTGGTTTGCTTTCATAATTGAGGAAATTCTCTAATAATTGATGGCCATGTTCGCTTAAAATGGCTTCAGGATGAAATTGTAGACCAAAAATTGGATATTGACGATGAGAAATTGCCATAATGGTATCTTCTACCCAAGCATCAACGGAAAAGCAATCCGGAAGACTGATAGGATCTACTGCTAAGGAATGATAACGGGTTGCTCTAAAATGATTAGGAATATTATGAAATAACCCTTGGTGATTATGCTCAATCAAAGAGGTTTTACCATGCATAATCACTGGTGCGGGTATAATTTTTCCTCCAAATGCTTGGGCTAAACATTGATGGCCTAGACAAACCCCGAGAATAGGTATTTCTTGATGAAATGCCTGAATCACTTCCAGAGAAATCCCTGCATCTTCAGGTGCTTTAGGGCCTGGTGAAATCACCAGATAATCTGGTTGCAGTTTTTTTATTTGCGCCAAGGTAATTTGATCATGGGTATAAACTAATATTTCTTGTTGCAAGCATTGAAAATATTGCACCAGGTTATAGGTAAATGAATCGTAGTTATCAATTAATAACAGCATGATTAGCCTGGCTTATAAGGTAAAATCTTCGCCCAAATACACCGCTCGCACTTGTTGATTGGCCAGGATGATGTCTGGTGTGCCTTCGCATAATATTTTACCCTGGCTAACAATATAAGCTCGTTCACAAATATCCAGGGTTTCACGTACATTATGATCAGTAATTAAAACGCCTATCCCTTTATTACACAAGTGTTGAATAATTTTTTTAATATCAATTACGGAGATGGGGTCAACTCCGGCAAAGGGCTCATCCAGTAAAATGAAAGAAGGTTCAATGGCGAGTGCACGAGCAATTTCCACTCGTCGCCGTTCACCACCTGATAGAGCCATACCTAAGCTATTACTAATATGAGTAATGTGAAATTCCTGAAGCAGTAAGTCTAATTTTTCTTCACGAGCTTGATCATTTAAATCAGGTCTTAGCTCCAAAATGGCCATAATGTTTTCAGCAACGGTTAATTTACGAAATACGGAAGCTTCTTGGGGTAAGTAGCTAATTCCCAAACGTGCTCGTTGATGCATAGCGCTTAAGGTAATGTCTTGACCATCTAAAATAATATGGCCCTCGTCACAAGATTGCAGGCCAACAATCATATAAAAGCAAGTTGTTTTTCCCGCACCATTAGGGCCTAATAACCCCACGCATTCCCCTTTGTTGATATGGATGCTAACGCCATTGACCACAGTTCGTGATTTGAATGATTTTTTAAGATGTCGTGCTTCTAATAAACTCATGTTGGTTTCTTTTCTGGGTGATAAATAATAATAATTCTTTGTTTCTCATCGCCATGAGAAATAACATGTTGTTCGATCGTATCATAACTGATTTTAGCAGCGCTAAAAGAATCACTGCCTTGCTCTACACGGGCATGTCCAATTAATTCAATTAAATGCTTTAAAGGATAATAACGGATAGTATCTGCGTAAGCATGCACAGGTGGTTTCTTGGGATCACTGATTGTCCAATAGTGTGCTTGTTTTTTTGAGGTTCCTTCTGCGATAGCAACAATAAGTTGATTTTTCTCATTACCTTGCGTGATAGCTTTTGCGGCTTGCAGATTACTAGTGCCTTGAATTAATTCCACATTGCCTATGTATATTCCTTTGTGCTCGTGTTGATTTAAGTCGGCTTTATCTGCCATGACATGCATGACTTTTTCTTTGTCAGTGGATAAGGCATAGCAAGTCGCTTGGAAGAGAATAAATAAAATAATGATTCGTTTAACCATTCGTAGGATCATAACTTCCTCGAGCTTGATGGAGCAATTCCACTCGCTTTTCGTCCAGATAAGCGTTCATTCCTTTAGACTGGATAATATTGCCTGGTTGCTCGTAGGTTACAAGAAGATCAGTGCTGGCTTTTTTCTCTTTGGGAAAGTACGTGACTTCTTCAGTTTTCAAAGTACTTTCCTGGGTTTTATTGCCTTGTTTTTGGTGAACAACAACATTTCCGGTAAAGGTAATATATTTTCCTCCCTCAAAAGATTTGGCTTGATTAGAGCGAATATTCCACGGAGGCTGTTTATCTTGGCTAATTAAAATATGAGGGGTTTGTAAAAGGTATACATTTCCTTTTTGGATATGTTGCATAAGAGGGGTGGTTAATTGATTAATTAAAGTTCCTTCTGCATCAAATTGATGGACTTTTAAATGAGACACAGTAGTCTCCACTGAATTAGCCAATGTTTCTTTATCCAAACGCATAATGGAGGAAGAATGACCATAATACCATCCTGTACAAGCCAGAATGATTAAAGTAAAAAAGCCCCAAATGACTTGTTTTATTGTGCTCATTGTTTGAGATAGCCTGTTATTGCCAAGTCCATTTTATTTTGGGCATTGAGGATAAGATCACATACTTCACGTACTGCTCCTCGCCCGCCGGTAAGTTCAGTTTGCCATGTGGCTATTTCTTTAACAGATTGCACCGCATTGGCTACAGCTACGCCCAATCCCACTTGTTGCATAATCGGGACATCAGGTAAGTCATCACCAATATAAGCGAATTCTTCATCTTTTAAATGAAGCATTTCTTTGAGTTGCTGATATTTATCTAATTTATTAAGCTGGTCTTTATAATAGTGTTTAATGCCTAATTGTTCCATGCGGTGATCCACAACTGGATTACGTGAACCGGTAATAACTGCCACTTCAATCCCTGCAGTCATTAGTAATTTTAAACCAACTCCATCATGAATGTGGAATGTTTTAAGTTCATTGAAATGATTATCAATGTACAATAATCCATCTGTCAGCACTCCATCCAAATCGCAGATTAGGCATTTTATTTTTTGGGCTTTCTCTAATATTTTGTTCATTAAAAGACACCTGCTTTGAGTAAATCGTGAAGATGAAGTACAGCCATGGGACGGTTATCTTCATCCGTTACGATTAACGACGTAATACTGTGTTTTTGCATTAAGGCCACTGCTTCAGCGGCAAGCATGCCCTTAGGTACGGTACGTGCATTGCGTGTCATCACTTCCTTCAATGGCGTGGTATTAATATCACACTGACGGGTTAACGTTCTTCGTATATCACCATCAGTATAAATTCCGCTTAGGGAACCTTTTGAGTCAACAACACAGGTCATGCCCAGTTTTTTATTAGTCACTTCAATCAATGCTTCACTCACTGTAGCATTTTCATGAATCAAAGGTAACTCATTACCTTCATGAAATAAATCATCAATGCGTAGTAATAAACGTTTACCTAGAGAGCCGCCAGGATGAGATAAAGCAAAATCCTCTTCACTAAAACCCCGTGCTTGCAGTAAAGCGATAGCCAAGGCATCTCCCATAACTAAAGAGACCGTGGTACTGGTAGTAGGGGCAAGGCCTAAAGGGCAAGCTTCTTGTTTTACACTGACATCTAAATTAACTTCAGCCGCAGCAGCCAAAAGAGACTGGCTGTTGCCAGTTAATGTGATCAGGGGAACTTCCAGACGTTTAAGAACGGGCAGCAGGGTGACCAGTTCATGCGTGTTACCGGAATTAGAGATGGCAATAACTGTATCTTGTTTGGTGATCATTCCTAAGTCACCATGACTTGCTTCACCTGGATGCATGAAAAAAGCGGGGCTGCCAGTGCTGGATAGAGTTGCAGCTATCTTATTAGCAATATGACCTGATTTTCCCATACCAGTGACGACAATACGCCCTTTGCAAGCCAGCAATAATTCACAGGCTTTCTCAAAACGTGCATCAATGCGTTGTGTTAATTCGAAGACAGCTTGTGCTTCCGTTTCAATAACCGCAAGTCCAAGTTTACAAAAATTCATAGGCTATTTTTTGTTTGCTTTTATTTGGTTTGCATTCTAACACATTATTAGAAGTTGCAACAGCAAGGCTCTGGGTTGGTTGTTTTTTGCACAAAAAAGGGTGAAATTGCAAGAGAAATTAAGGAATTATCCATTTTTATAGGAAATACCAATAAAAAACTCATTTTTTTTTAAGAACCAGTATATAATTCTAGTTTTGGCCATAAGTGGAAATTTAAAATATGCCTGGCGACTGGGTAAAAATAGAAAATATGACCTTTACTCGAGGAAATCGTTGTATTTTCGATGGCATTAACATGGCGGTCAAACAAGGAAAAATCACTGCGATTATGGGGCCAAGTGGGTCAGGAAAAACCACTTTATTGCAGCTTATTGGCGCGCAATTAACCCCCGATCATGGGAGTATTCTGGTGGATGGACGAAACATTCATGAGCTCTCACGGAAGTCGTTATACGAAACCCGACGCAATATGGGGTTACTTTTTCAGAGTTCAGCTCTTTTTACCCATCTCACTGTGTTTGATAATGTTGCTTTTCCTTTACGAGAGCATACAGCGCTGAATGAATCGATGATTAAAGACATCGTCTTAATGAAGTTGGAAGCAGTAGGGTTGCGAGGAGCGGCAAATTTAATGCCTGCTCAACTCTCTGGGGGAATGGCAAGAAGGGTGGCTCTTGCACGTACTATTGCACTGGATCCCGAACTTATGATGTATGATGAGCCTTTTACTGGCCAAGACCCTATTTCTTTAGGTGTCCTTGTTCGCTTGATTAAACGTTTAAACCAGCTACTTCACACTACAACAATCATTGTTTCTCATGATGTTGAGGAAACATGCTCTATAGCTGATTATGTTTATTTGATTTGTGGTGGGAAAGTAATAGGTCAAGGGGCGCCAGAGGAATTAATGCACTCAACAGAACCTCAGGTCAGGCAAT
>CAZTYT010000035.1:0-12892 GCA_964618245.1 uncultured Legionella sp.
GGCAAATGACACGGTTACAGCAAATCCTGCGCCTTTCTGAAGGGAGTATTGATGTGTTTAGTGGCGATGACTTGACTGCAACGTCCTGGATGCTTGCTGGTGCAAAAGGTGTTATTTCCGTTACAGCAAATGTGGCTCCGAAATTGATGGCTAAAATGTGCGACTGTGCTTTAGATGACGATCATGCTGCCAGCTTACATATACAAGAGCAGTTAATGCCTTTGCATGAGTTGTTATTTGTTGAAGCAAATCCTATTCCGGTAAAGTGGGCAGTAAACCGTATGGGATTAATTAGTGATGAGATTCGATTGCCAATGACGCATTTGTCAGAAATGCATCGTGGCGCATTGGAAAAAGTAATGAAAAACCTGGAATTGATTTAATGGGGAAAGTTGTGAAAAAAATATGTTTTATTATAGGATTGGCATTTGTGATTAGTGCTTGTTCAGGAAAGTACTCCACTAATGGTGAAAATCTTTATTTAAAGAGCCGTAATGGGGAGAAATTGGAAGTGCCACCCCCATTAACCAGAGCAAATATTAGTGATTTTTATAATTTGCCGCCCCAAAATCAGGACGCGCGTGTGAGTATTGCGCCACCACAATAATCAAAAGGCGATACAATGACATCAGAAGCGGATGAATTACTAATAGTGCAGGAGTTATCCCAGCGTATTGTAGATACTCAACGTCAAATCAGGATTCTTGATAGTATTAAATGGGATGACTCGGTAAAAAAGGATTTTTTCAAACACAAAGGGAAAAAACTTCCTGCTGTGGATAAAGAGTATTATGCTAAAAAGCCGCTACCTTTTGATGTTCATGATAAGCAAGAAGAATTTCGCTTTATATTACGTGATGCACAAAATCAGTTAGGTCAATATTCTACAGTGACTCGTCTGATCAGGCGTCAATGTGAGGAATACAGTAGGGCGATCCAAATGCTTGCAGTGCGTGGTACGCCTGCTTTTAGTGAATTAGCCATGGAGCTGTATGGGAGCCCCAGCGATGTTTTTTATGCAGGTGGGCCTCGTATGTCTGAAATGGGGACGCTTTTGTTTGATGTATTAACCGGCCTCAACGTTCAGCTGCAATCAGAAGCAGATGTAAAGCGTTATACACCACAACAAGCTCAGGAAATTTTGCAGGCTCGGTTAGGGCATTTTTTTGATAAACATCCTGGCCGTGTCACTGTCATGGTAAGCGATGACATGGTTGCGGATGCTTCTGCAGGAGCTGATAGCATTAAACTGAGTCAGCAAGCGATGTTTAGTGATAGAGATTTGCGTTATTTGGAAGTACATGAAGGTTGGGTGCATGTAGGTACTACTCTCAATGGTGCTATGCAGCCTAATTGTTTTTTTCTATCCAAGGGCTCACCGTCTAGTAGTGTAATCCAGGAAGGACTTGCTGTAATCACCGAGGTAGTCACCTTTTCCTCTTACCCTGGACGAATGCTAAAAATTACTAATCGTGTTATTGCTTTGGATAAAGTCACACAAGGTGCTGATTTTCTGGATATTTATAATTATTTTTTAGATTGTGGCTTCAATGAAGAAGACAGTTACAATCAAACCGTACGTGTTTTTCGTGGGAGTACACCTACGGGTGGTCCTTTTACCAAAGATTTGTCCTATGCAAAAGGTTTTATATTAATTTATAACTATATTCGTTTTGCCATCAGTCAAAAACACGTGGATTCTATTCCTTTACTATTTACAGGTAAATTGGTTCTGGATGATTTGCCTTTATTGGCCGAATTGCAAGAAAGGGGAATATTGACCAACCCTGTGTATTTACCATCGCCATTTAGGGATTTGGCAGCATTAAGTGCCTGGATGAGTTTGTCTTTGTATTTAAATCAGTTTGATCTTAATGAAATCCAAAGAAATTTTCGTTTTTTATTGATCTGAACGTTTTCTCTTGTAAGTTTCATGCTTTTACTCTGAGAAATGGAGATACAATTTAATGCCCTCTATTACTCCTGAGTCTCCCTGGCATCGACTCACGAGGATTTGAACTTCAGTGAAACAAGCCAACAAAAAATGTATTGATTAAAGTTGGCAGATGCTTTGCTCTTCTAGTGGAATTTCTGTTTTTGCAGATAATTTCTGAGCAAAAAAACGATAGGAGTTTTCTTGACATGCTTTAGTTTCATATTGAATTAATCCTGTTAGCCTAGGGTGTTGTTCAATAATTTGTTGCGCATTTTCTTGCACGTAACTATCATCTGACTGAGCAATTTTATGAAGATAATTAATTGCTAATTCAAGATCATCATCGCTACCAGATTCTGCTAACAATTGTGCGGTCGCTAGCATGGCATTGGTGCATCCCAAGTCAGCAGCTTGCATCATCATTTGTTTATATTGGGGTGATTTAGGTGGATAAACGTGGGCAAGATGATAGAGTGCCAAGGGATTATTTTTTGCCAATTCCCGCATTTGTGGTAAAACTTTGACCACCTGCAATTTAAGCAAGGCATCATGAGGTGCTTTCTGTAATTGATTAACTAACGAAGCAAACTCGCTACTTGATACTAACTGACTGGCCATACCTTAATTCTCTACACTAATAAACTAGTTTGGGTCACACGCTCAACTTTGAGTTAAGCAGTGATGCAGCCTTGGCTGCTTTACTAGTTGTAGCATATTTGATTAAAATTAAGGCAATGTTAACAGGGTGAAATTTTACTTTTTTTTTACAATTGCCCCCATTTATTATCAAATAAGGCCCATCCCGCGTGAAATAACATATGAGATAAAATTGAACAAATGAGTCCGTATTGCCAAAAAACATAGCCAAAGACAATGGAATGTATAAGGCTTAATCCCACAAAAAAGTAAATAAAACCCCGGCTAGACTTGCAGCCTGCTGCAAAATATGCCGGTAGTTGTGCCACAGCGCAGATAAGTCCGCTAATGAAAATCGATGTCCATATGACGGCAGGTGATGGTTGATGGGTGACGAGGAGAATAAAGAATACAGCCAAATTCATTAGGCCCCAGCGACCAATAATTTCTTCTACCACGCCGCCATAAAGTATACAACCGTCTATACCTAAGACAGAGCGAATGTTTCGCATAATTTGTAAATTATGAGAATCAACAAAATACTTTGCTAAACCATAATAAATCAGAGAGGAAATAATTAGATTTAAAACGGCATAGCTAATCGCTGGTAATACAACAGGCCATAACGCACTTATCCCTGTTTTTCCTGCTAATAAAGCCTCCAGGATAGGTGCATGCAGACCTGTTCGTTGAGAAAGAATAGTGCCTGCTAAACTCAAGATAAAAACCATTAATAAGGTTTGCAACATAGCAAAACGACTTAAGCGATTTTTTAAGGCTTCAGTATTGCCGGGCAATAAAAAATAAATAAGTCGCTTAACGGCAATAGTGACTCCAGGGATTGAGATACAGAATAAAACGATAATCAAAGGCCAATTAATTAGCATTTTCTATCCTTCAATAATTATAAAATTAGTGCCTGTATTACCTATACCATGAGGTGTTTTCGACCTGTTTCTTTAAGAGGATGACACAATTTTTAGTGTTTTAACAAGACTGCGTAAAAAAATCCATCCATCCCATGTTCTCCGGGTAAAATCTGTCGTCCATGGCCTGTGGCATGACCCCAGGATATAATTGGATCAAGTACTTTGCTATCAGGATGATTTTTAGTGAAGGAGGCAATTTGCTGTTCATTTTCTGCGGCCATAATGGAGCAAGTCGCGTATATCATGATGCCACCTTTAGTTAAGAGTGGCCATAAGGAATTTAGTAGTTTTTCTTGCAATTGAATAATATTGGCAATCTCATTTTCAGTACGCAGTAATTTAATATCTGCATGACGACGGATAACGCCAGTGGCAGAACAAGGCGCATCCAATAAAATACGTTCAAATGGCTGTCCATCCCACCATTGCTCAGGGGTAGAGGCGTCGCCCTGAATAAGTTTGGCTTGCAGGCCTAGGCGATCTAAATTTTCTTGTACTCGATTGAGCCTTTTAGGATCGACATCTAAAGCCACGCACTCACGCAGATTAGGTTCAAGTTCCAAGGCATGGCATGTTTTTCCACCAGGTGCGCAACAGGCATCGAGCAAGCGCAAATCAGGTTTTAACGATAAAAGTGAGGCTGCAAGTTGAGCGGCACCATCTTGAACAGAAATATATCCTTCAGTGAAACCAGGGAGCTGTTTAACATCACAAGGCGAGACTAAAGTAATGCCTTCAGTTGCTATTGGGTGCTTATGCGCCTCAATACCTTCTTGTTTGAATAAGTGTAAATAGTTATCTACAGTGCTTTTTCTTAAATTAACGCGTAAGGTCATTGGTGGATGAGTATCCGTAGCTTGAACAGTTTCTTGCCAATTTTCAGGCCAATCTTTTTGTATGCGCTCTAACAACCAAAGTGGTTGCCCATAAATAAATAATGGGTCATGACTTAAGGCATTAATTATTTCGCTTTTTTGACGGCAAAAATTACGTAAGACGGCATTTACTAATCCTTTTGCCCATGAGCGTTTAATTTTTTCCAATAAGGCAACAGTTTCTTTGACCACAGCATATTCTGGCTGGTTCATGTAGTGCAGTTGGTAAAGTCCTATTAAAAGGGTTACCCATATGTCAATTTCCTTAGGTCTTTTTTTCATTAAATGATTGGCAATTGCCTGAAGTCGAAAATAATGTCGACAAAAACCAAAGCAAATTTCTTTAGTCATCGGCGATATTTCTGCCGCAGGGGGCATTAATTGGGATAAAGAGGCTTTATCAACAATTAATCTGACTAATATTTTTAAGGCATGCAGCCTTTCATTTTTATTCATCATGATGATCTTCTTAGCTTAATACCGAACCAGTCTGCATTTGAGACCTGGAAGAATTTAGCCAATCTGCAACTGTAATAATTTTGCCTCCAGGAAATTGGATTTTTTCTACTAAAACTCCCCCCTCACCTGTAGCAATCAATATCCCTTTTTTATCCACTTGGGTGACTGTTCCTGGGTTTTCTTTAAATTCCCTGTCTACGATTTGAGCCTGATGAATACGAAGTACTTCTTCATTGAAATAAATATAAGCAATAGGCCAAGGGTTAAAGGCACGAATTTTTTGATCAATTTCTTTCGCACTTTCCTGCCAATTAATTAATGCATCTTCTTTATTAATTTTACTGGCGTAAGTGGCTAATGCGTCGTTTTGTACCTCAGGTTTAGCCTGATTTGTGGCGAGTTCATCCAATGTTGCCAATAAAGGCTGGGCTGAAATTTGTGCTAATTTATCATGCAGGGTACCTGCTGTATCTGTAGGCAGAATTGGGCAAATGGCTTTGTGTAACATATTGCCAGTATCAAGCCCTATATCCATTTGCATAATAGTCACCCCAGTTTCATTATCGCCGTGTAAAATAGCTTGCTGGATAGGGGAGGCACCTCGCCAACGAGGTAATAATGAGGCATGTACATTAATGCAGCCGAATTTGGGAATTTCCAGTACGGCCTTAGGTAATAATAACCCATAGGCTATGACAATCATTATGTCAGGTTCTAAGGCTGCTAATTCAGCCACTGTTGCCGGATCTTTGAAATTCAGGGGCTGGTAGACCGGGATCTGATGAGTTAAAGCCCATTCTTTAACAGCTGATGCCTGTAGTTTGCGACCGCGGCCGGCTGGCCTATCCGGTTGAGTGTAAACTGCTTGCAGGTGATGTGTTGATTGCGCCAGAGCGTCTAGGCAGGGCAATCCAAAGGCGGGAGTTCCCGCAAAAACTATATTTAAACTACTCATGACTTCCGGGTATTTCGTTTGAATTTATCCAATTTTTTTCTTGCCATCGCTTTTTTTAATGGGGAGAGGAGATCAATAAACAGTTTACCATTCATGTGATCAATTTCATGTTGTAAGCATTCCGCTAATAAGCCTTCAGCTTGGATTTCAAAAGGTTTTCCATGGCGATCCAGGGCTTTTACTGTGACTTTTTCGGCGCGAGTAACCGTGTCATAGGCGCCTGGAACAGAAAGGCAGCCCTCATCAAATTTTTTCTCACCTTCAGACGCAATGATTTCTGGATTAACAATCACAATTTGATTTTTTTTGTCACCAACTACATCAATAACTGATAAACGGATGTTGATACCAATTTGCGCTGCTGCAAGTCCGACTCCGCGTGCATCATACATAGTTTCAAACATGTCTTCGATGAGTGTTTGCAATTTTTCATCAAAATCGGTTACAGGTTTAGATATTTCGCGCAGACGTGGGTCTGGTAAGTAGATAATTTTATGGATAGCCATTGTTAGTATTTCATTAAGTCTAAATCATGATATTATCGTTGATCTAAGGAAATGCTGCAAGCTATACCATCAATCGCAAAGGACTAAGTTAATGGAAATGAATCTTTTTTTGCCCTCTTTTAATTTGCAAAAACATTGGAACTGTCAGGTTGTTTGCTAATGAGTAATTTATCTTATTTTCTTGCACTTAATCGTATGGATGGAGTGGGTCCACGTACGGTTGCTAAATTGCTGCAAAAATGGCCTAAACTGGAACAGTTATTTCAGCTATCAAAGCACGAAATGGAGCAGGCTGGATTGCCTTCAGTATTAGCCCAGTCTATCGCCAGTTTTGATTTGCAGTTAATAGCAGCTGACTGGCAATGGTTAAAACAGGATGAAAATCATCATTTATTGACCTGGGAATCACCTGATTACCCGATATTGCTTAAAGAAATTACTGACCCACCAATAGTACTCTACGCTAAAGGTCAATTGTCAGCTTTGCGACAACCGCAACTGGCAGTGATTGGCAGTCGAAACCCTTCAGTAATCGGCGCAGAAAATGCCAGGGCATTTGCTAAAGAGTTGACCAGACATGGATTGACTATTGTAAGTGGATTAGCTTTGGGCATTGATGCCCAAGCCCACCAGGGATGTCTTGATGCGAATGGCCAAACTATTGCCGTGATGGGGACTGGTTTGGATGTTATATACCCTCGTCGTCATCAAAAACTGGCGGAAAAAATTAGCGATAAGGGCTTGTTATTAAGCGAATTTCCTCTAAAGAGCCCACCAATAGCTGGACATTTCCCCCGTAGAAATCGTATAATAAGTGGTCTTTCATTGTGCATATTGGTTGTTGAGGCTGCAATTAAGAGTGGTTCGCTCATCACAGCACGGATGGCTTTGGAGCAGAATCGGGATGTTTTAGCAATCCCTGGTTCCATTCATAATCCATTAGCTCGTGGTTGTCATTATTTAGTACAACAGGGGGCAAAATTAGTTGCTTCAGTCGCCGATGTTTTAGAGGAACTTAAAATAGTACCAACACGGTCTATTAAAGAGAAAACCACTTTTCCTCTTGCCAGTGAGAATGAAAACCTAGTAAAGTTCATGGGCTTTGAATTAACAACAATTGATCAAATCGTTGTACGTAGTGGATGCACCGTTGAGCAAGTTATTAGGGAACTTGCGGAATTAGAATTAAAAGGGGCTGTGATGGCAGTACCCGGTGGCTATATGAGGTGTTAGATGAAAGATAATTTATTCGAAATGCTGTTAAACTTATTTGAAACGAGCCTTTCCCAGCTCCAAAAAAAATCTGCAGATCAAGAAGTCACAGACGAAATAAATGAAGAGGATGTGCCTGCTGATGAAACGATGCAGCATATCAAGTTGCAGCAAGAAAATTCCACTCGCGTCTTTACTTATGATGAGCAGATGAAATTAACCAAAGCGAGTTACCAATTTCTCATGCGCATGAAGTTATGGAATGTCATCACTAATGAAACACTTGAAATTATTATGAATCAATTACAATTCTCTGATTCTCGTGTAGTTACCCTGCAGGAAACCAAATGGACTATCAGGAATGTATTATCTTCAAGTATGAGCGAAGAGCAGCTTGCTTTTCTGGATTTAGTACTTTATCAAAGTGAAGATGAGTTGACACTGCATTAGTTTTTCACCTTCACACGTCAAACTTCTAGCCCTGTAGCTTGACGGCAGGGCGAAATATCCTATATTACTATAAATTTAGTATTGTATTGATAAGGAAAAGGTTAATTTTCTATGAGTAAACATTTGGTGATCGTTGAATCACCCGCTAAGGCTAAAACCATACAAAAATACCTTGGTAATGATTACGAGGTTTTAGCTTCCTATGGACATGTTCGCGATCTGCCTGCACGTAAAGGTTCGGTCAAACCTGAGCATCATTTTGCTATGACTTATGTGCCGCTGGAAAAGAATGCCAGGCATATCGAAACCATCGCTAAAATGTTAAAAAAATCAGACTCATTATTGCTTGCAACGGACCCTGATAGAGAAGGGGAAGCAATTTCATGGCATATTTTTGAGTTAATGAAAGAAAAAAACTTACTTAAAGATAAGCAAGTTCATCGAATTTTTTTTAATGAAATTACGAAGGCAGCTATTCAAGAAGCAATTGATAATCCTCGTGATATTTCCATGGATCTGGTTAACGCGCAACAGGCAAGACGAGCCTTAGATTACCTGGTAGGATTTAACCTTTCTCCTTTGTTATGGAAAAAAGTCCGCCGCGGTCTTTCTGCTGGCCGTGTTCAAAGCCCGGCTTTACGACTTATTGTCGAGCGCGAAGAGGAAATTGAACGCTTTGTTTCTCAAGAATATTGGAAGATATTAGCGCAATGTTTTCATGCCAATGTATCATTTGAGGCACGTTTAACTCATTATAAAAATGAAAAACTACAACAGTTTTCCGTTGTAAATAAAAATCATGCAGAACAAATCCAGGAAGATTTGCTTAAACAGGCTCAAGGTCAATTAGTTGTTACCCAGATTGAGAAAAAACAACGTAAACGTAAACCAGCCCCACCTTTTATTACTTCGACTTTGCAACAGGAAGCTGCGCGAAAATTAGGGTTTACTGCCCGTAAATCCATGATGGTTGCCCAGCAACTTTATGAAGGTATTGATATTGGGACAGGCACTGTCGGTTTGATCTCTTATATGCGTACTGACTCTGTCAACTTGGCCACTGAAGCGACTGATGAAATTCGTCAGTATATTACTGAGCGTTATGGCCATGATAATTGCCCATCCAGCCCTAGAATGTATAAAACCAAGTCGAAAAATGCCCAGGAAGCTCACGAGGCAATTCGACCTACTTCCATTAAGCGTACTCCGGAAATGGTACAAGCTGCGCTCACATCTGATCAGTACAAATTATATAGCCTGATTTGGAAACGTACCGTTGCGTGTCAAATGGCAGATGCCTTAATGGATACCGTGGCAGTGGATCTCAGTTGCTGCGAAGGCAACGTGTTTAGAGCCAACGGGTCTACCATCACTTTTCCTGGTTTTTTATCCGTTTATGAAGAAGGTCGTGATGATTCCAAAGGGGAAGAGGATGAAAGTTCCTTATTGCCTGTATTAGCTGTGGGAGAAAAGGTCAATATTAAGGACATCTTAGCTAATCAGCATTTTACCGAGCCCCCACCACGCTATTCAGAGGCAACCTTAGTGAAAGCTTTGGAAGAGTATGATATAGGCCGTCCTTCTACTTATGCTTCAATTATTCATACTTTACAGCAACGTGAATACGTAGTTGTTGATAAAAAGCGATTTTTTCCAACCGATGTGGGCCGCATAGTAAATCGTTTTTTAACAGGGTATTTCACGCGCTACGTGGATTATAAATTTACGGCGCATTTGGAAGATACACTAGATGCAATAGCACGCGGTGAAAAAGAATGGATTCCTGTTTTGGAAGAATTCTGGAAACCCTTCATTGAACAGATTCTACATACTGATCAACAAGTACAACGTAAAGACGTTACCTCCGAAGTATTGGATGAAAAATGCCCTAAATGCGGTAAACCTTTATCCATTCGCTTAGGTAAACGAGGACGTTTCATTGGTTGTACTGGTTATCCTGATTGTGATTATACCCAGGACATTGCAGGGCAAGAGGAAAAAAATGAGCCAGAAGTGATCGAAGGGCGTGTTTGTCCTGCCTGCTCTAACCCATTGCATATAAAAACTGGAAAATATGGCCGTTTTATCGGCTGTAGTAATTATCCCCAATGCAAGCATATGGAGCCATTGGAAAAACCAGCAGATACTGGAGTGGAATGCCCTAAATGCCATGAAGCAAAAATTCTGCAACGAAAATCCAGAAGAGGGAAAATTTTCTACTCGTGTGGTAATTATCCTAAATGTGATTATGCTTTATGGAATGAGCCAATTGATAAACCATGTCCGAAATGCTCCTGGCCTATTTTGACAGTGAAAGAAAGCAAGCGATTTGGGCGACAAATTTTATGTCCTCAAGAAGGATGTGGTTATTCCAGTAAGGAAGACGAATAAACTTCGAATCTCCATGCATATCGTAGTAGGTCGGGCCTTGGCCCGACATAAATTAATAATAATCAATCGTTGTTGTGGTCACATCAATTGGACCTTGACTGTAAGGATAGATTAAAACGGGTTCGACTACTGGGGCAACCGCAACTTGCCGATATGCCACCACACGAGTACAACAGCATCCTGCCATTAACACGACTGCTCCAAATAGAATTATCCATTTCATCATGAATCCCCATTTTGTTATTTAAACAAAGTGTAGATTATTTAATCACTTATTGCCAGTTGCATCGGATAAAATTCCCTTGATGCAACTCCTTCTTCCGGTTCATTTTGAATCAGTATATACTCTTCGCCTTGGTTATCGAAAGCAATTCAGACAGGATGTGAGGATGTTAGATAGAGCCAGTGTTGTTGATGAGCAATTTATTAAAAGGGTGCAGGAAGCAGACTTTCCTATACCTACTAGTGTTATTAGCCCAGAGACGGCTGAACTAGATAAAAAAACAGCGATAGAAATATTTGATTCACAGATTAAATCACGTTTATTGGATTTAATTGCCAGGCAACTTAAAGAAAAAGGGCTCTCTTTTTATACTATTGGCAGCAGTGGGCATGAGGGAAATTCGGTTTTTGGCCAGGTATTTCGCCCAGATGACATGGCTTTTCTTCATTATCGCAGCGGCGCTTTTTATTTGCAGCGTGCAAAAAAAGTTGCGGGAGTAGATGGTGTAAGGGATATTTTGTTGTCTTTGGTAGCAGCCGCTTGCGATCCAATTTCTGGAGGGCGGCATAAAGTTTTCGGTTCAGTACCACTGAATATTCCACCGCAAACGTCTACTATTGCATCCCATTTGCCTAAAGCATTGGGAGCCGCTTTATCCATTAAACGCGCTAAAGATTTAAATTTTGCAGGTCAATTAAACCCTGACTCAATTATCCTTTGCTCTTTTGGCGATGCTTCAACCAATCATGCCTCAGCCCAGACAACATTGAATGCCTGCTCCTGGATTAGCCAGCAAAATTATCCATTGCCTATAGTCTTTATTTGCGAAGACAATGGCATTGGAATTTCCGTACCCACTCCACGTCAGTGGATAGCAGACTCAGTAGGAACTCGCGCAGGGATTCATTATCTGACCTGTGATGGGTTAAATATTGCGGATGTTTATGCTAAGGCACAAGAAGCAGAATATTTGGCACGTTATAAAAAGCAGCCTGTATTTTTGCACATGCGTTGTGTACGCTTATTAGGCCACGCCGGTTCGGACATTGAGTCACAATATTTATCCCAAACAGAAATTGAGTTGACTGAGTCACATGATCCCTTGTTACATACTGCTGGTATGTTATATCGTGAAGGTTGGATGAGCCAAAAAGACATAATTAGTCTTTATGAAAATAATAAACATTTAATTGAAGCGAAAGCAGCAGAAGCCATTAGTCAACCCAAAATGGAGAGTGCGGATGCGATTATGGCATCTATCACCCCTAAAAAAGTCAGTAAACCTGTTTATTCCTTACCCAATGAAGTTCAGCGTACTGCGGTTTTTGCCAATGCCTATTCCCAATTAAGTCAAAAACGTAATTTGTGCCAGCAAATTAATTTTGCACTAACCGATTTAATGCTTCAATACCCTAATATGTTGGTCTTTGGTGAGGATGTAGGTAAAAAAGGCGGGGTGTATCGAGTCACTGCAGATTTGCAATGTCGCTTTGGCAAACGCCGCGTATTTGACTCTATTCTCGATGAAACCACCATTTTAGGCACAGCAATAGGCCTGGCTCACAATGGTTTTATCCCTGTGCCCGAAATTCAGTTTTTAGCTTATCTGCATAATGCTGAAGACCAGTTACGAGGCGAGGCTTCCACCTTATCGTTCTTTTCTTCTGGTCAATATCAAAACCCAATGGTGATTCGCATTGCCTCATTGGCTTATCAAAAAGGGTTTGGCGGCCATTTTCATAATGATAACTCCATTGCTGTATTGCGTGATTTGCCGGGGGTTATCGTGGCCTGTCCTTCTAATGGGCCTGATGCGGCAAAAATGTTAAGAACATGCATGCGCTTGGCTCATGAAGAGGGGAGGATCGTGGTTTTTCTGGAGCCTATTGCTTTGTACATGACCAAAGATTTGCACCAGGCAGGGGATAATGGCTGGTTATTTGAGTACCCAGCCCCTAGTGAAATGATTGCTCCTGGAGAAGTAGGGGTTTATGGAGAAGGTTCTACAGTTATTTTAACTTATGCCAATGGCTATTATTTATCACGACAAGCAGCAAAAGTGTTGCAAGAAGAGTATGGTATTGATGTGAAAATAGTGGATCTACGGTGGCTAAGCCCTTTACCTGCTGAAGCCATTTTGCATGAAGTTGCTCAGGCCAAACAAGTATTGATTGTGGATGAAGGCCGGCAAAGTGCATCAGTCAGCGAGGGATTAATTACCTTGTTAGTGGAAAAAGCGTCATCCAGTTTGCAAATTAAGCGGATTACCGGTAAAGATTGTTTTATTCCATTAGGTACTGCTTGGCAATATCTATTGCCC
>CAZTYT010000036.1:0-12892 GCA_964618245.1 uncultured Legionella sp.
ATAATGCTGAAGAATTACTTAACTCGCTCTCAACATTAGCCAGTCATTATTTAAATTATAATGTTGACACTTTTCAAAATGATCGAGAATTTTTTGAGCATCAAATTGTCATTGCTTATAATCAATTACTAAACACCGCTAAGTTATTTAATGAAAATTATAATTTAAATCAATCCTCTTTTAATGACTCCACTCTGCCAAGCTCCTTTCCCTCCTTCGGCACAAATAGTTTGAGGCAATTCATCACTACAGTCGTCGAGCTAAGATAATCTTAATTTTTATGCCCTATAATTAGACTACCAGGCCAATTATTTTTCTTTTCAAGCCCGTTGCTGAAATAAAACGGAGAATGATAGATGAAACGCCGCATTATACTGAATTTTGCTGATGATCCTGCCGGTCCTTTAAGACTTCACATTGGAGATGTACTAATTATTGCTCGTAAAAATGAAGAAGGAACTCTTAATATAGTGCAGGAACTGCAATATCTATATGATAATCAGCAAGGAGCCCCAGTTATTGCTCCTGCGCCCTATGACTCTCTGGATGAATACATCCAAGAAGCATTAACAGAAGGGGCATTGACCCTTGAAATTTTAGCGCATTCTCCATACAAAAGTTCACACCACGTTTCATCATCATTAACAAAAAATTGTCCTATACAATCTTTTACCATTGATGAATTAACTTCTTGGATTGAATCAAATATTTTAAAAAAGAATATAACTAAAACAACATTGTCGTTAATAATATGCGGAGCTGGAGCAGAAACGCCAGAATTCCCGTCAATTGCTGAACAAATGCTCGCATTATTTACAGAAAAACCTCTGAAAATCACTGCAAGAAAGGGATTTGTCTACATGCGCAACAGAGAAAAATTGTTCAGTCTTAGCGCTTTTGATACTTTGCTACATAAAGCATATTTAGGTAAGGAAAATCCCCCAAATACTTTTTTAGAATGGTTTTCCTTTCCGGTTCTGCGTGGATTACGAACTGCTCTTATTGCGAGTAAATTACATACGTATGATAATAGTACTCCCCTCAATGAAAAATTTGTGTATTTTAAAAATAGCCTTAATCAAACTTTAAAAATTGATAAACACCTCTTTGACCTTTACTATTTATCTCATCCCAAGCTTGAAAAACCCTTGGAACAATGCACTAATGAAGACTTCATAAAATTGGCTAATATAGGAATACAAACCAATAAAAAGGAAAAGTTATATAGAAAAGCAGAAATTGTTTTAAAAGAACCTGATGCTATCCATTCAGCAATAGTTGTACAAATTGATTTAAAAAATTATCACAAAAGAGAACAACTGTTTAGTAAAATTGATCAACTATTCGAAATTATTGAGGAAACACCTTCTCTGCAACATGCAAAAAAATTCATTGTCTTGCTAAATATTACTGAATCATATATTAACGGCCGTTATTTTTTAAATCTACCCATTCGCTCTGTCGAATATTTATTAAATATTCTCGAAAAAGTTATTGCACAAAAGGGACAATTTACTGAGCAAGATTTTCAAAAAATAGAAGAAATGGCTGAATACATAAAAACTGATAAAAATATAGCGTTAGATGCTGCTGAATACGTACGTTTAGCAGGAGTGTTATGGCCATCTGATGCAATAGAAGCATTGAATGAATGCCGACAAATGAATGAACTATTTTCAAATCGTTTGGAAGCTTTTTGCAGGATAATTAAAACAGAAAATCAATTAATTGAAAATGCAAAAATTCATGAGATAGAATCAGGTAAATCCGAACATCATAGCAAAGTAGCAAAACCAGAAGGAAACCAAAAAATACAAGCCGAAACTGAGCAATTATGCCAATTCATTCATCATCAAATCCAGGAGACATCATACCTTTTTAGCTCTAATAAATTCACAAAGGTCCAAGTAGATTTATTATCTTTTATTTTGCAATTAATTCATGCTACTCAAAAACAAGACATGAGGACACACAATGAATTAGGTTCTTTTATTCCTTTACTAATGGAAGCTGTAAAAAAACTTGTATCAACAGATACCAAACACCCTCGTTTAAAGCTTATAGAGCAGATGGCAAGTGATTTCGTTGAAAAATACTCTAATAAATCAGAAAATGCAGCAGCAAGTGCTGCAATTCAAATAAGAGGACTGTCAAATTAAATTCGGGAAGCCTCTCAAAATTTCATATCAAGACTGAGAGTTAAGGAGTTAAGGGTCAAGTCTTTTGATAATGGCATTTAATTTTAAAACAATCTCTGGTTGTTCTATTAATTTGGAAGCCAATGTGAAAATAGCATTTGCAACAGCTCCATAATGAATCAATCCAAAAGCCTCGGCAATTTCCTTTAAACGATAATCATATATTTTTTTTGCAATGTGCATGGCAACCTTTCTAGGTATATTTATACACCCACGACCTTTTTGAGGCTGTATAATGAATTCTATGTTTTCAGAAAACTCTTTGGCTGTTGCTTCGATAACCTTTTCTAAAGTTGGTCTATTAGACAATCTATCCACACGAGGCACCTCTTCTGATTGATTTAGAAGGTTAAGAGAACTTATAAATGCTTCACTTCCAAGAATCGGGGAAGCGCGCTCTTTGTTGAAAAAGCTTTTAATTTCATCATCCAATTTCATATCATTCATGAATAATCGATAGCTGTTCTGCTTATTTAAGGCTGTTGTTAACTGTCCATAAATTTCTGACTGAAAAAGCCAGGAAGGAGGTAGACAATTACCAATGTAGGCAGAATAACTTGACCATTTATAGTTGCTTAAATCATTAGTTATTCTTGCTTGAAGAGGATTAAAATGAATGTACTTTGATAAGTGTAAAAGGTAGGCATCTGAGTCTACTAAAATAGATTTATACCTACCACGAAACAACGGACCATCAGTTTTATTTAGATGATTATATCGCTGTGTATAGACACCATTTATATGTCGCATCGCTCTACCTAAATTGCCTGATGGAGTTTTTACCAATAAATGATAATGGTTGCTCATTAAACAATAGGCATGTATCTCTATATTATATTGAAGATAGGCATCTGAAATTATGGTCAGGAACAGCTCGTGTTCTTCATCATTGTTGAAAATTTTGCGGCGACCGGCTCCACGATTCATTACATGATAATAGGCATTGGCATACTCAATGCGAAGAGGTCTGGACATTTTATTGCTACTCCAAAAGCTTCCCTGCGAACTTGCGAGAGTATTTTAACTGGTATTTTTAAGAAAATAATCCCTTTATCAAAAGACTTGACCCCTTAATTTTAATTTTTTATAAACGAAATAGCCATTAGTCCTCCAAATAACCCTTCATGAGCTATTATTTTAATAATAATAATTTGTTTGGGGCTATATATGTTTCAAGAGCAAAATACATTTTGGTACGTATTAAGAGTGCTAGGAAAAATGATGTTAGCTTTACCGATAGTCCTCCTTATCATTTTTATTTATTACTATTTATTTGAAACCACATATATCTGTAAAGGGGAATATGGAGAGCTATACATTTTAAAGCTAGCTCCAGACGGAATTGTGAGAGTATACGATCAAAATAATAATTTTATATCTGCTACTAAATACTACTATACTGGAAAAAATAAATTTATTGGAGAAAACGGATGGTGGGGGTTACCTGGAATGGACGAAGATATGGTTGTAGCCTATAGAGATAAAACAGGAAAATTAGTTGAGTTTTATAGTGGTTGTAACAGGAAAGCCAGTTATTATTTTAGGTAAAATTAGCCTTAAAGCAAAAGGGGTCACCCATTAGGTTGCTTTTCTCCCTCTCCTGATGCTCCTTGCGAATGTGCGTCAGGTCTTTTTAATTGCTCTTTAATTTTGTCGAGCATACCCAATCAGCATAATAATTAGTTCAATTAAACGTTAATTTATTGTAAATTAAACACTAATTAATTGAAACAGTTTTTTAAACACATTTGGGCAAATAAAATTGATTGTGGAAAGAAAGAACTAAAGTTCACAAAAATGGTGGTTTTTCTAAACACCAATGAAACAATTAGTCCCTATTTCTAAAAAAAATTTCTAACTTACAATTTGCCGCATCTAAGCTTGCTGTATGGCCAATAGGAAGAACAAATCTATTGTCTATATGTCCATAAGAAAATTCTTTTATGCACGGCACGTTGATTCTATTGCACCAAAAATTAATGACATCTTCTGTCGTTCCTTGAGAAGAGAAATGTTTAGCACTACATTCAGTAAATTTACCGATAATAATTCCTGCTGCACATTCAAAAACGCCTGCCACAGATAGTTGGGAAAACATACCCTCCACAAGATATGGCTCAATTCCAACATCTTCAATAAATAAGATTTTACCTGCAAAATCTGGTTGATAAGGTGTGCCCATTAAATTCAGTAAACACATTAAATTACCCCCGATTAGAGGTGCTGTCACATATCCGGGATTTATAGTAACACCGCCACTTACTGAATAACTCTCACTGTTTAGACAATGTATTAGAGTAGATAAGATCACATCATTTACAGTGTTATTTTTAATATCAGTGCAATTAAAACCAGTAAATGATGTAACACCGGTTTTTGAATATATTCCTAACTGTAACGCTGTAGCATCACTGTAGCCGATTATGGGTTTAGGATTTTTACGAATCTCTTCAAAATTTAGTAATGGCAATGTCCTTATAGAACAAGTCCCTCCATTTGTTGTAAGAATGGCGGAAATCTCTGGATCATTGAAAAAACTCATGATATCAGCAGCACGCTCATTATCTGTACCTGCAGCAAAAAGCTCGCTTTTTTCAAGACTATTCCCTAATTTGACTCTGATTCTTTGTTGTTCGAGATATTTAACTGCAGTTTTAATCAATCCATTTGGAACAGGGCTTGATGGTGCAATAATTCCGATTACTGGATTATCACTATCAGCTATCTTGAATTGGCTCATAATTTTTCCCCAAATACCTATCTGGAGCTTAACATCCTTTGCGTTTTTCGAGTACTCCCTCATGTGTGAAGAACGATGGATTGAATATCTCAATAATGATGAATATAAAAAATAGCACCCCTCTTGATCAGGTTTTTAACCAATTATGTGAATTACAAGAAGAATTAAAGAACGTGGAAGCAATAGAAAAAAACAGCAATCAAAAAAGCTATGGTAAAGTCATTTTTGAATACAATGAGCCTAAAGATGAAGTGAGTATTACTTTAGAACATCAAGGTAGTAAGCAACTTCTTAAAGTTATCAAACGGGACAATATAGAAGAAGCAGATATAAGTGAAGTTCTTTGTCCTCTGACATCTTCACCTTCTTATTGAACCGTTTGCACTATATCGCCAGTACCGCAATAGGGGTAGTTACAGTAGACTTATGCTTAACACCATAGCAAAGCCATAAAGATATGGTTTTCATATTGCCCATTGATACAGACACCATTTTTATGAATGCCCTCGATAACAAATCCAACTTCTTCATAAAGATTGATAGCTCTTTTATTGTGTTCTCTTACTGTAAGCTCAATACGAGTTAAGCCTTTTTGCCGCGCTTCTTTTAAAGCAGCCTTTATCAATGCTCGCCCTACTCCCAGACCTCTATACCCATCAATCACGCCAATTCCTAATGAACCGATGTGGGCAAAAACCGGGCGATCTAGTGGGCTTATATCACACCACCCAATAACTTTACCCTCATGAAGGGCAACTAGTTGAGGCCAATCATTATTAATATGATCGAGGACAAATTCTCTTGTAGTTTCAATAGGGGGCCCTTCTAGGAAGGCTAGATACTTATGCTCACGGGCAACACTATCTACAGCTAACCAAAACCCTTCTATATGCTGCTCTTTGATGGATACTATTTCATACTTCATAGACTCAACCTAAAATAATTAATTTCAAAAGAGAGCCAAGCTGGAGTTTTATAATAACAAAAGGCCTTAAAAGGGTACCCATTATGATTATGGTGGGGTTATTTTAAGGCGATTTAAATTTTCAAACAGTCGCTATAGACATACCCACTTCTCTTTATCGAGGCAGCAGAACATCGATCTTGGCGGTAGGTTTTAATATTGGTGCAATCACTATAGACATACCCACTTCGCTCAATTGAGGCGAGAGCACACTTTCCACCTGACATCAATTTAAAGCAATCTGAATAGACATAGCCACTTTTAATTATTGAGGCGCTAGCACATATATCCTGAGCATCATTAGCTATTTTAAAACAGTCACTATAGACATAGCCACTTCTCTCAATTGAAGCTTCGGCACAAGTTTGGAAATCTTCAACACAGTTGTTGGGTTTACCTTTAAGAGCAGCAAATAATCGCGTAGTATGTGCCACATCATCTTGATGCACCCATTCTGCAACCCACTTCCCCTCTTCGTAAGACGAAATCTTTACTGTAGAACCTGCACTGAAAGCTGGAAAAGTTACTAGTAGAATTAAAGCTGAAATAATATTTTTCATGACACTCTCAACAAGCAAAGGGGACATAATTTGCATACATTTTAAGATCATATTTCCGCTTAATCAATCAACGAAGTGAACTCCCAATAATCCATTCACTCATGATTTAGCTAAATGTTATATTAAATTGGCCTAACGGAAATTTTAAGCAATGGTAATTACGCAGAGAATACAATCGAATAGAGTCCCATTATGGGTCTTTGTGTTGCTGATAACAGACCGAATAAATATAATGCGAAAAATTCTCTTTTTTAATACGTTTTTATATGAAATCTATTTCCTTTATAACGGCATCCCTGCTTTTAGCCTGTAGCCTGTATTCCAATTTAGCAGCTTCCCAAAACATATATTTTAATAATAAGGGGCGCAACGATGTATTTTCTGGGGGGGGGTGCGGATGATCCCAATAAAAACTTCAGAAGGTACTTTCAATGTATGGACTAAACGTACCGGCAATAATCCAACGATTAAAGTGCTTCTTTTACATGGTGGCCCTGGTATGACTCATGAATACCTGGAAGCTTTTGACAGTTATTTTCCTGTGGCTCAAATTGAGTATTATTACTATGATCAATTAGGATCAGCTTATAGCGATCAACCAGACAAACCTGGACTTGTTAATCTACAACACTACGTAGAAGAAGTAGAGCAAGTACGAAAAGCGCTGGGGTTAGACCACAGTAATTTTTATTTATATGGGCAATCCTGGGGTGGGCTCTTGGCAATGGAATATGCTTTGAAATACCAGAAAAATCTTAAGGGTCTAATCATTTCTAATATGATGTCGAGTGTACCCGCATATAATAACTATGCTGAAAAAGTATTGATGCCTGCAATGGACCAACAAGCCCTAGCTGAAATAAAAAAACTTGAAGCACTGGGTAAATACGAAGATCCTAAATATTCCCAATTACTTAAAAAACATTTTTATACCCAGCATCTTCTACGTATGCCAACCAATCAATGGCCTGAGCCTGTTGAACGTTCATTTAAGCATCTGAATTCTAAAATTTATATCCCTATGCAAGGACCTAGTGAGCTTGGGGCAAAAGGTGCGTTAGAAAACTGGGATCGCTCAAAAGATTTAAAAGAAATTACCGTGCCCACGCTAGTTATGGCAGCCCGTTACGATACGATGGATCCTAATCATTTGCAATGGATGTCAACTCAATTAAAACACGGACAATATCTTTATTGTCCCCAAGGAAGTCACTTAGCTCTGTATGATGATCAAACCTGTTATTTCAATGGTCTGATAAAATTCTTACAGGGCATTGATACCCAAAAAGAATAATGCTGAAGATGTTTATACAGCAAAGATGCCGGGCCTTGGCCCATAGCCGTCAGGCTATGCTTGAAAAACAATATAATCGCCTCCCACATCCAACGAATCCCCGTAGCTTGACCACGGGGATTCGGAAAAGTGAAAAAAGACGGGGGTTCTTGTTTTTTCCCTTAGCCTGACGGCTATTGGATTTGGCTCGACCTACGCTTGCTGGAATGAACCAATGAAAACGATTAGAAGCAAATCTAAAGGTATCAAATGTGAACGCAAAAGAACAATTGATAGAAAGTCGTCTCATTAAAATTATCAGGGTAGAGCATAAGACTTTGGAGAGCTGTAACATATTCAAAATATGCATAATCTTCATCAACAAAGAACCAATTGATCATTAATAATTCATCATTAACCGATATAATGGTATAATGCCTTCTAACTACACAATATTAGGAGGAATAATGTTTAAAATAATTATCCTTGCAAACAAGGACCAAGAAATTAAAGTATTAGGTGCTCGAGAACTTGTTTCAAGCTTACGCGACAGCCTTTCTCCCTACATAAATTTAATTAATTATACCAACTATACTGAAGAGAATAATGAACAATTTTCAGCTCAGGCTGAGTTTATACTCGGTATCAATAGTTTAAAAACGATTATTAAAGGGACTTCTGTAGCCGAAATATTTCTTGATGTTATTAGAAAAAACTCTGAAGACATAAGTAAGATCAACTATTATTTATTCCATTATTGGGCTTTGGAAACAAAAATTAATCAATCAAATATTGATAGTAAAGAAAATTTACCGTTAACATCCCCTCAGACTCTGAGCTATCTATTTGACCAATGTAAACTAAAGGGTATTACGCCACCACCAAAAATTTTACTTGATTTTGTTCAATCAAAAAATTTAAGAGACCTTGATTCAGCTTCTAATCGTCATGCAAGCCAAGAAGACATTGCTCAATTTATTGAGAAAGAACAAAAAAGACAGGCTAGTTTCCTGGAAGTAAGAAAAGCTGCCCGTCTTTTAGGCGAAGGATTTCGAACTAATAGTTGTATTTTTTCTAGGTTACCACCAGAAATTAATCGGTTTATTGCCAGTTTAAATGCCTCTGATGAATCTCATTCTCAGAATGAGGCTGTTAAAATAGCAACAAGCTATTTTACAAAATTCCCAACTTAACTATTTGCATAAGCGATGGCTTCCTAAGAATGAAAATTAATCAATAAAAGCCAATCTTCGACTTAGAAGAAACATTTATTGATTAAATTTTTTCAAAACAAAATCACTACCATCCAATTACGTGAAAAGATGGAAAACCATTTACAAGCTAAGACAAAGAAACATTTTATAGTGAACGACACTTGTAAATAGTTCATTAACTCATGGACGTTGATATCCAAAAGAGTAATTTTTGCTTGGCAGACAAACAAGTTCAGAGGCTTTTTAAAAAACTATCCAAAAAACCAAATGAAGTAATTTGGAAAATAATTAGAATCAGCTATCATAGCAACGATTATTTTAAAGGATGATAATAATTATGAATAAATGTATTACAATGTCGTTATTTCTTGCTTCTTGTGCCGTTAATGCGGGTAGTATGGGTCCTGTAGCGACTCCTGGCTTAGAGTTTTTTGTTTCTGGCGAAGGGGGTTATACCTGGAATCAATTGGGGGGCTTTGTTCTTTCTACTACTGAAGGAACCATTTTCTCTAAAGAAAATAATCAAGGAGGCACTGCGCGCGTTGCCGTGGGCGCAATACACCCAGTAATGAATAATTTATTTTCGATGAGCGGTGAGATCGGCTGGGGCTATTACGGGAAAACTAGTTATACAGCAAATACCACTATTGTTCCTGATCCTGATGATCCAAATTCACGTCTTAGCATTAATAATTATTTATATGGTTTTGATATTTTGGCAGGAGCAACTTATCATTTTAATCCACAATTTGATTTATTTTTTAAGGCTGGGGCTTTAATTGAGAATCAACGCGTTACCTTCAAAGCCGTTGATACGCTAGATACCATTACCTTGCGTCTTAACCAGACAGAAGCTTTACCAGTAATTAAACTAGGTGGCGCTTATAACATGTGGGATAACCTGGCGTTATTTGCTGCATGGACCCATGCATTTGGGGATAGCACTAAACTTAATGCTCGTATGAGCGATATCTCCCCGGCCAACTTCAATGACATTACTGACCTGCTGGGTTCCGCCAACATTAATTCTCGTAATGCGACATTAGATACCGTTACAGCGGGATTACAATATAAATTTTCCTAAAATAACCAGCCTCTCTAACCAGAGAGGCTTAATTAACCTACCCTATTTTTTGCCTGATTCCAAATCGCCATTAATTCGGTAAATGGTTGTCCTTGTAAATTATCCCTTTGCTTTTCTTGAGTGATCACTTTAACGGCTTGCAATCGACGTGCAAATTTTTCCAAGGTATTTTGTAAGGTCGTCTCTGGATCAAACTGACAAAAAACACATAAAGAAAATACCGCGTGCAACAAATCACCTATTTCATCTTGTAATGCAGCAGGATTATGAACTATGTCATCCATTAAATGTTCATTGATTTCCCCGCATTCACTTTTGATCTGCTGCATGATTTGCTCTACTGACTCCCACCGAAAACCAAATTCTGCAGCCTCTTTTTCTAATTTAAGTATTTTCTCAAATAATGTCATCTGCTTTTCCTAAATCTTTATTGCACTAAGTCTAATGCGGAGGTGTTGCCAGACCAATAAACACCACCATCCCATCACCTCCAGGATTAAAATAGCCAGGCGCATAAGGTAGCGGCTTCCAATTATTAGCACACCATACATTACCGGCTTGATCTGAAATTGCGTGAGTAAGGCGCATCAACGGATTAAAGCTTGGCGGACCACCTGAACCATTAAGAGGAGTACCATCTGCCAGTAAAACTTCACTCCCGGCACTAGGCAAAGTATAACCCGTAGCAGGAGAAATAGGATCACCTGTAGTTAATCCTGTAGGGCAATTAGCAGGATTAATACCACAAAGTTTAGACACGGAGAATCTTAACGGGTTGGTATCTTCAAAATTGGCAACCCAAACATTATCATCACCATCCACGGTAATCCCCCATGGGCCTGCTACGCCACCCCCATTATAAGAGCCGATGACGGCTCCTGCTGAGTTAAGCAAATAAACTTTTGAATCGCCCGTTGCTGCAACCCAGGCATTGCCTTGTGAGTCAAAAGCCATCCCTTTAACTCCCGAGCCTACACTGACATTAAAAGTTTGCTGCAAACTATTACCCACGATGATGTATCGGCTGACCATGCCACTTAACGTATTAGTGACCCAGCCTGAGCCATCAGGAGCAATAACCATATCAAAAGGGCCACTAAGGGCTGGCTCTTGATAAAAAAGCGCATTATTCGGATCGCCATGTAAATAAACAACTACACGATTATTACCATAGCTGGCCATCCATATATTATTATTTTGATCAGGGACTGTCCCCTGCACTTGCAAAGAGTCTGTGGTATAACCACTTGGGCCTGAAATTGGTATACCTGTGGGAGAAAACTGGGAAACGCTTCCTGCAATAGGAATACAAGTAGGACAGCTTCCCCACCCAAAATTTCCTACCCAAATAGAACCGTTGTGATCAATGGAAATACCAAATGCGGTGCCTAACAACCCTCCTCCAAAAACCGGCGAAATTGGAGTACCATTTTTGCCATCTGCGGGTTGACCATTCGGTTTAAGCACAACAATCCAATTCGATGAGTCTGGAGTGCCCTGAATGACATTATTTGAGATCCAAGCATAACCCTTTTTATCAAAGACAGTTTTTGCAGGCCCACCAAACATATAAGCCAAATTACCGGAATTATTAAATTTGACCGCTAACGTCCAAGCATCAGGTGGGGTCACCAAAGACGGTTGATAAGCGGCTAGCGTATTAGATTGCACAAAAAGCAAATTGACATTATGGTCTGGATTGTGTGCGATGCTTAGCAAAGCATCCAACGTATTATCAGGGACAACTAGATTAACTGTAGTCAAAGCAAAAAGAGGGGCACAAGCGCTTGTATTACGCACGCAAGAACCAATTAAATTAGCCAAATTATTTAGCGAGCGTCTGGTATTGGTTTGATCCGCATTGGGAGAAGTCATGATTACCGAAGATAAATTTCCAGTAACCGGCGATACCAAGTTGTCATTCATTCCTGATGCGATTTGTAAGCCTAATGTTTTACCAAAAATAGTATCGTTATGAAAAAATTGTGCCATCGAAAAAGCAGCCGCCACCGTGGTCAATTCATTAATGGTAATTAGGGGTTGCATGGTGCTGCCAATTATTGTTGCCAGTGTGATGTTATTTCGATAACGAGCAATTGCATAAAAAGAAGAAGCTCCTGCCATAGCACTTGGCGGAATATAAATATAAAAATTTCCTGTACTATTCGTGATTGCCTCACCGATTTGCGTGGCAGAAGTTAAATCCGCACGATAAATTTTAACTTCTGCATTTATTAAAGGAAATGAAGAGGCATTGCCGCCTGACTGGACTACACCTCGAATAGTGGGAGTCAATGCATGAACATTTAAAGGATAGGTGGTTCCTGCACAAGCAGGTACCTTAGGACTGCATACAAACAAGTGATGGCGGGGGTTTGGATCTTGAGAGTTCACACCACCGGTTATTACGAGCTCCAAAGTACAGCTTGCACCAGGAGCAAGAGTAAAAGTTTCTTTACACAAATCAGGGTAAGCATTATCAACAGTTACCTGAGCCACTGAGGGCGGTAAATACTTAACAAAACCAACAGGAACAATACGATTGGTAATATTAGTCACTGTATAAAAAGCCTTCACTTGATTCCCTAGAATCAATTGAGTCGGCAAAACGGTACCTGCTTTGGGTAGAATTTTATAAGGTAAAGCATAGCTGCTGTTGATCATGCAAAATAAACTAATAAACAGGAGTAGAGAGACCATCCATTTGTTCTTTCTCATGCTTTTGTTCCTAGCTGATTAAAATGATTGTGTTGGAAGTGTGCTACTGGGGTTAGGCTAAATGAGACATTTAAGGTATGAGCATCCTTTCCCTTCCCTTTAAAATTACATTGTGATCTAATTACAAAAGTTACTTTAAGC
>CAZTYT010000037.1:0-12847 GCA_964618245.1 uncultured Legionella sp.
GAGAAAGCAATAATTGTAAAATCGATAATGGATTGTAAAAACTCGCCCCATTTTACTACTGCATCCCCCACAGTAAGTGATTTTCCTGCTATATTTATTCCACCTAATAACAGCCCCAAAAGTGGCATTACTATACCGCTAACCAGTGAGCTAACTATCTTACCAAAAGCAGCACCAATGACTACAGCGACAGCTAAATCAACTACATTCCCTTTAATGGCGAATTCTTTAAACTCCTGTATAAACTTCATAGTATCTCCTTATTGCGATAAAGTAGACTAGACGCCTTTTGTAGATAGTCAGGCTAAGCTGGAAAAGCAATATAATCGCCCATCCAACCAATCTCCGTGGTCACGGGGTCTAGCGATCTTGCCCAGATCTACTGGGCCCGTGGTCAAGCCACGGGGATTCGGCAAGGTGTAACAGATAGATGCTCTTGGTTTTTCCCCTAGCCTGACGGCTAGGGGTCTTGGCCCGACAAATAGTCTATTAAGATTGGCGTAACATCTCTTTGATTTCATTAATCTTCGATTCCAAATCTTCAGGTACAACGCCCCCTCCCTGTGCCATATCATCTCGGCCACCTCCTTTACCACAAAGATGTTTTACCAAAACAGCAGCAGCAGGCGCTTTGCCTAAAATATTTTTGCTGATACCAGCAATCACATTCATTTTATCTTGATCAATCACGAATAAAACGATTACGGCTGAATCAAGTCTTGATTTCAATTGATCTAAAGTGTTGCGCAAAGTTTGATTATCTACACCCTTTAATTCTTTAATTATCAAACTCATGCCGTTAATATTTTCTGCTTCATTAGCCAAATCAGCACCTGATTGTTGTGCCTTTTCATTGAGTAACTTAGCAATTTCCTTTTCCTGGTTTTTATTATCGGAAACTAGCTGAGTAATTTTTTCTGGCAAACTGGCTATATTCGTTTTCACTAAAGCAGCCAACTCACCTAAAAGGTTTTGTTGTTCGTGTACCCAGGCCAAGGCATAATCACCGGTAACCATCTCTATTCGCCGCACACCACTAGCAATCCCATATTCAGAAACGATTTTGAATAAGCCAATATCACCAGTTCGACGTGCATGGGTGCCACCACAAAGTTCTTTTGAAAATTCCCCCATGGAAAGTACACGGACATTCTCTGCATACTTCTCACCAAAAAGAGCCATTGCACCACTTTTCTTTGCAGCGTCAATATCCATGATTTGCGTTACTACTTCGTAATTTGCACGAACCTGTTGATTTACTAAAATTTCAATTTGTTGAATTTGGTCTGAAGTCAATGCCTCAAAATTTGAAAAGTCAAAACGAGCGCGCTCCGCATCCACTAAAGAGCCTTTTTGTTGAACCTGAGGGCCTACAATCTTCTTTAATGCAGCGTGTAATAAATGCGTCGCCGTATGATTTAAACGAATGGCTTCTCGTCGTTCTTTATTTATTTCAGCTTTGACATAGTGCCCCTTAGTCAAACTCCCCTCAAGCATCTGGCCATAATGAATGATAGCCTGACCACTTTTTTGCGTATCTTCCACTTGAAAGCGTAAGTTCTCGCCAAATAAAAACCCTTTATCGCCTACCTGTCCCCCACTTTCGGCATAGAAAGGTGTGTGATCAAGCACTACAGCCCCTCGAGCACCACAGTTTAAACTGCCAACCTCTTTTCCATCCATCAACAGAGCCAATACACGAGCTTCCATTATTTCTTTTTCATAGCCATGGAAGTCAGAGGCTTGATCTAACTGAGTCACATTATGATAATCAATAGAAAATTGACTGGCTGCTTGAGATTGCTCTCTTTGCTGCTGCATTAGCTGATTAAAACCATCCATATCCACATGAAGCCCTTGCTCTCTGGCTATATCAGCAGTCAAATCAATAGGGAAACCATAGGTATCATATAATTTAAAAGCAATTTGCCCTGGAATCTCTTCACCGCCCAAAGAATGCATCTGCTCTTGTAAAAGACGCAATCCCTGATCCAACGTTCGAGCAAATTGGTTTTCTTCCTGTAATAAGATTTTTTCTACATGTTCTTTGGAAGTAATTAACTCAGGATAAGCATCACCCATGACATCAATTAGAGGTTGCACTAATTTTGAAAAAAATGGAGTTGGTAAACCTAATTTATTTCCATGTCTTACTGCTCTACGAATGATTCTTCTTAACACATATCCTCGTCCTTCATTGCCAGGAATAACACCATCAACAACCAAGAAAGCACATGAGCGAATATGATCAGCAATCACCTTTAATGAGGTATGATCCGTGTTCGAGATATTGCCAAGTTTAGCGATAGCTTGAATCAAGTGCTGGAATGAATCAATTTCATAATTACTATGTACCCCCTGCACCACAGCAGCAAGCCGCTCTAGCCCCATACCAGTATCGACAGAAGGCTTAGGTAAAGGATGCAAGTGACCGCTTTTATCGCGGTTAAATTGCATGAATACTAAATTCCATATCTCTATGTAACGATCACCATCTTCATCAGGGCTTCCAGGAGGGCCGCCTGCTATTTCAGGCCCATGATCATAAAAAATTTCAGTGCAGGGGCCACAAGGACCAGTATCACCCATTGACCAAAAATTATCTTTTTCGCCGCAGCGAGAGAAACGTGCGGCTGAAACTTTCATTTCTTTAAGCCATATATCCTCTGCTTCCTGATCGTCTTTATATACGGTTACCCATAAACGTTCTTCAGGCAAACCCAACACTTGAGTTAAAAATTCCCATGCAAACTTTATCGCTTCGCGCTTGAAATAATCACCGAAGCTGAAATTACCTAACATTTCAAAAAAGGTATGATGGCGTGCTGTATAACCAACATTTTCCAAATCATTATGCTTACCACCAGCGCGTACGCAGCGTTGCGCGGTTACTGCTCGTGTGTAAGGACGTGTCTCAAGTCCTAAAAATAAATCTTTAAATTGCACCATACCTGCATTAGTAAATAATAAAGTAGGATCATTAGCCGGTACTAACGAACTTGACTCTACAATTTGATGTCCACGTTGTGCAAAATAATCAAAAAATGCTTGTCTAATTTCAGAACTTTTCATCTCTAATCAATACCAATTTTGAGTTAATTTATAATTTAAATGGGAGTTAGGGTTAAAATCCCAATTCCTTAGTCACCATGGCAATGGTATCCATCCCAAATCCGCGATAAAGTAAAAAACGCTGTTGCTTTTGCAATTCATTAAAAGACATTTCTGCCTCACCTTTACTTTTTTTCTGCCAGGCATTTAAAGCGTAAGTAAACCAGTTACCTTCCTCCTGTTGTAACACACTATGGATTAGTGCCTTATCAACACCTTTATTGTATAATTCCTGGCTAATTTTTAGCGGCCCATATCCTTGACGAATACGAGAACGACTATAAGACTCTACGAAGCGGCGTTCATTTTGCAAGTCTAATTGTTGGCATTTTTCCACCGCATTCTCAATGTCAACTTGACTATATCCTTTTTGCTTTAATTTCCCAAACAACTCAACAGCACTGTGCTCGCGCCTGGCGAGCAGGCGCAATGCACTATCAAATGCCTTAGTCATCAATGGTCTCAAATTCATCTTGCGTAGCAGACGCCAACATTGATAAACGGTTTTCTAATAACTCTGAGCGAATTTTTTGTTCAAGTATGACGGCTACTTGGGGATTTTCTTTCAAGTATAAGCGCACATTGTCTTTACCTTGACCAATTTTCTCTCCATTATAGCTATACCATGCGCCTGATTTTTCGATGAGATTCAATTGAACACCCAAGTTGATGATCTCACTTTCGCGCGATATCCCTTCATTGTAAAGAATATCAAACTCGGTAAGCTTAAATGGAGGAGCCACTTTATTCTTCACCACTTTCACACGGGTTTCGCTACCTAATATCTCTTCGCCTTTCTTAATAGAACCTATTCGGCGAATATCTAAACGAACTGATGCATAGAATTTTAATGCATTACCGCCTGTAGTAGTTTCTGGGCTACCAAACATTACCCCTATTTTCATACGAATTTGGTTAATAAAAATAACCAACGTATTAGAACGTTTAATATTTGCAGTCAGTTTTCTTAAAGCTTGAGACATCAATCGAGCCTGAAGGCCAACATGTGAATCACCCATTTCGCCTTCGATTTCTGCTTTAGGTGTCAATGCAGCAACTGAGTCAACGATAATAACATCTACAGCAGCAGAGCGGACTAACATATCCGTAATTTCTAGCGCCTGCTCCCCAGTATCAGGTTGTGACACCAATAATTCATCAACGTTCACACCAAGTTTCTGTGCATAACTAGGATCTAATGCATGTTCAGCATCAATAAAGGCTGCTGTACCACCCATTTTTTGGCACTCAGCAATAACTTGCAGTGTTAATGTCGTTTTACCTGAAGATTCTGGACCATATATTTCAACAATACGTCCTTTAGGCAATCCCCCAATCCCTAAAGCAATATCAAGCCCTAGTGACCCTGTTGAAATTGCTTCAATATCACGCGATACATTACTATCCCCCATGCGCATAACAGAACCTTTGCCAAATTGGCGTTCAATTTGCGAGAGAGCAGCGGATAGTGCTTTTTGTTTATTTTCTTCCATAATCTTTTCCAGATAGTTAGTGCAAGCTCAAAATTATCACACAGATAATAGCAAGCAGCAAACTGATTAATGAGGATTTGAAGTAATATTTTTTAGAAGCGACAAAAGGCCAGCTAGAGCCTCATGACAAGCTGCCAGGCGAATTGCTTGCCTATCACCTGAGAATAATTTTTTAGTGGTTTTGGCGGTTTGCATACCTGGTATGACCCAACCAAAACATACTGTCCCAACTGGTTTTTCAAGACTTCCGCCATCAGGCCCAGCAATACCAGTAACAGATAAAGCGACCTGACCTGCACTGTGCTTTAATGCCCCGATTGCCATTGCAGCAGCTACAGGCTCACTTACTGCACCATGAGTCTCAAGCAATACGTCAGAGACACCCAGCATCTCCTCTTTAGCCAAATTACTATAAGTCACAAAACCACGCTCAAACCAATTTGAGCTTCCCGGTATTTCAGTCAGATAGCCAGAAACCATGCCACCGGTGCATGACTCGGCTGTAACCAACTGCCAATTATTGGGTTTTAAAACGTCAGCAATTTGTTGAATTAAGAAGTGAATAGTATTCATAATCTTATAAACGATTTTGAGCCAGGGTATTTACCTTGGCTCAAAAAAGAAAATCTTAGTGGCTTTCACCTTGTTGACCATCAGCTGGTTGCTGTGGAGCAGGAGCAGCACCTTGCTGCTGAGTTGTATTGTCAGTAGCTGTTGGTTGATTATTATTACCGCTTTGACCACAAGCAGTTAACGCTAATGCCAAAAATCCTGTTGTAGCAATTAGAGCTAAACGATTCATTATTTTTCTCCATGTTAGTATTTATTTAAATCCCTCTTGAGTTTAGCAAATAAATTTCATTTCAACCATGAGTCCCTGATAATTCAAAGGAAATTATTAGCACTTGTCTCTTACTAGAGCCTCTTGGTTTTTACTGACTTCCAAAAGCGATTTTGCTAAAATCATTGTCATTTAATAATAGCAAAACCATATGACTACCACACACACACCTATGATGCAGCAATATTTGCGTATCAAGTCAGAATACCCAGATATGCTTTTATTTTATCGCATGGGGGATTTTTATGAGTTATTTTTTGATGATGCCAAACGTGCCGCCCACCTTCTCGACCTCACTTTAACTCATCGTGGACAGTCTGCTGATAAACCAATTCCTATGGCAGGAGTACCTTATCATGCAGTGGAAAATTATCTTGCCAGATTATTAAAAAAGGGCGAATCCGTTGCTATTTGTGAGCAAATTGGTGATCCAGCTACTAGCAAAGGACCAGTTGAACGCCAAGTGACTCGTATTATTACGCCAGGGACTGTCACTGATGAGGCGCTTTTAGATGCTAAAAAAGATAATTTACTGGTTTCACTGCACCAACAAAAGTCACATATTGGTCTTGCCTGGGTTGACTTGAGCAGCGGCCACTTTCATTTGCTGGAGTTAACGGAACAAAATCAGCTTTATGCAGAGCTAGCCCGATTACAACCTGCTGAATTAATTCTTCAAGAAGCATCGCCCATGGAAGAGTACCTCAATAATTTTCCTATAAAACAACGACCTGGCTGGGAATTTACTTCAGAAAGCGCCCAAAAAAAATTATGTGAACAATTTAAAGTTACCGATCTTGTGGCTTTTGGAGAACAGGATTATCCAACTGCTTTAATTGCCGCTGGTGCTTTATTAGCTTATTTGCAAACCACTCAAAAACAAGCCCTTCCCCATATTACCACTGTTACCCTTGAGAACATCCACGACTATTTACAACTTGATGCCGCCACTCAAAAGCACTTGGAGTTATTTGAAAATATTCAAGGGGGGAACGATAATAGCTTGCTGTCCGTATTAGACAAGACCGCTTCCGCGATGGGTAGCCGTTTATTAAAACGCTGGCTAGGCAGGCCGCTCAAGCAACAATATTTAATCCAGGAACGCCAACAGGCCATTGCTGAAATGATTCGTCTGCAATGCGATATTCCAATGTATCACTTATTACGCCAAATTTGTGACGTAGAGCGCATTGTTTCTCGCATTGCTTTAAAATCAGCCCGACCACGTGATTTACTTGCATTAAGTAACACATTAGCTCTGCTGCCTGAAATTCACACAGCCGTAGGGGAAAACCAAAGCGCTTTAGCAGTACAGCTTAAAAAACATATTAAACCACTTCCCTCGCTACAACAATTGCTGGCATCAGCCATCATCGATAACCCACCGGTGTTAATTCGTGATGGTGGTGTTATTGCGCCCGGATTTGATGAAATATTAGATGAATTGCGAATGCTCAGCACACGTGCCAATGAAACATTGGAAAATCTGGAACAAGATGAACGGCAAAAAACGGGCTTGTCTTCATTAAAATTTGGCTTTAACAATGTTCAGGGTTATTACATTGAATTATCAAAAGCCCAATCAGAAAAAGCACCAGCACATTATCATCGCAAGCAAACTTTAAAAAATGTGGAACGCTACATTACCCCCGAATTAAAAGTATTTGAAGAAAAAGTGCTTTCCGCGCAAGTCAAAGCTTTAGCACGAGAAAAATGGTTATATGAAAGTCTCTTGGAAGAGTTGCAACAAAGCATAGCCGATTTAACAGATCTGGCACGCGCTTTAGCACAATTGGATGTATTAAATACTTTGGCTGAACGCGCACAAAATCTTAATTGGTGCTGCCCCAAACTAGTTGCTGAGTCACAAATCTCCATTACAAATGGGCGTCATCCAGTTATTGAAAACTTATTGCAAGAGCGCTTTATTGCTAATGATTTGCATTTACAACCTTCGCAAAATATCCTCTTAATCACAGGCCCTAATATGGGTGGCAAATCCACTTATATGCGTCAAACCGCATTAATCGTACTTTTAGCTCATATAGGGAGCTTTGTACCTGCGCAATCTGTAAGTTTAGGTCCTATTGATCGCATTTTTACCCGAATAGGCGCTAGTGACGACCTAGCCTCTGGTCGTTCAACCTTTATGGTAGAAATGACTGAAACCGCCCAAATTTTGCGCCAAGCAACTGCAAATAGCCTGGTTTTAATTGATGAAATTGGCCGAGGAACAAGTACCTATGATGGTATGGCGCTTGCCTATGCTAGTTGCGCTTACTTAGCCAACTCCATTAAAGCTTATACCCTATTCTCCACGCATTATTTTGAATTAACTGAGCTGCCCCAACAATGGCCCTGTATTCGTAATGTTCATTTACAAGCTTCACTGGAGACTGGGCGCATTGTATTTTTATATCGTGTAGAGGCAGGGTGTGCAAATCGCAGTTATGGCCTAGAGGTTGCAGAGCTTGCAGGAATACCCTCTGCCGTATTAAAAATCGCACACTCGCACCTAAAACATATGCAAAAAAATACACCCAAGGTAGAACAATCTCTTGCCAAAGAGCAACCCCCTTCTCCTATTTTGCGTGAATTAGCAGCTGTTGATCCTGATCAGTTAACTGCCAGAGAAGCATTGGATTTTATCTATCGTTTAAAAAGCCTGGAGGCAGTGGATGAGGTTTAATCTGGGCATCTCTCAATACCCAGGAAGGCCTATGTTACCTAGCCAAGGTTTGGCGATAATTGATTTTATACCCAAAATCTTTCAAGGATTAATTTATCTATTCTGTGTTTTCATTAGTTTTCCCCTGAGTGCGCAAACTATTACCGTTTATGGGGTTGCAGATAAAACAAAGACTAATATTGAAAAGCGACTGCATGAATTACAACAATTAAAACCGCTCACGGATTTTACTCAGGATGAATTACGTGAGCAAATCATCAAAGCACTTCAACCTTTTGGCTACTTCAAGGCCGACGTTAATATCCAAACTTTTAATGCTCAACAACTCACAATTAATATTCACCCCGGAGCCCCGATCATTATCTCTCGACTTAGCATTGAACTTATTGGGGAAGGGGCACAAAATTCTAAATTAAAAAAAATTGTACAAGATACTTTACTTAAACCTGGAATGCCATTTATTGTTGAACAATATAATCAAACTAAAAAAAACCTGCTTGAGTCTGCTGAAAACCAGGGGTACATGCGCGCCAATTTTAAGAAAAATGAAATTTTAATTGATGAAGAACGTAACGTTACAGAAATTACGCTCATCTTTGATACAGGTCCTCTATATTACTTTGGGCAAACTCAATTTGATCCAACTTATATTAGCCCCAAATTACTGCATAAATTTGTTCCCTTCCACCCCGGACAAGCCTATTCTGGTGATAAGGTATTACAGCTAAATACTGATTTAACCAATAGCGGGTACTTTAGCTCTGTCCTGGTAAAACCACAAATTACAGATAAAACCACAGTACCCGTACATATTCATGTTGAGCCTGTTCCTAAGTATTCATATACCTTAGGAGCAGGTTATGGTACAGATACTGGCGTAAGAGGCAGAGCCGCATTACATGTGATTCCAGTCAATCAACAAGGCCACAAATTTAACCTTCTCGCCCAAGGTTCATTTGTGCAAAATGCATTACAAGCACAATATGTTATCCCTGGCTCAAATCCTATTACTGATCAATACAGTGTTACAGGGAATTTTTCCAATTTAAATTACAGTGCCGGTTATAGTAATGCATGGCTGTTATCACTAGCCCAACAACATCATGTCCCTAACTACCAACGTTTGTTATCAGTAAATGGGCTTTATGAAGGGTTTCATTATACTCAGCAGCAAAACACCAAACAATTTTTGTTGTATCCGAAAGCAACCCTTTCTTTTCTTAAAACTAAAAACTTACTATTTTCCCCTTCGGGCTATAACATCACCATCAATGGTCTGGCAGCCAGTACTGCTGCTTTATCAACCATTAATTTTGCCCAACTTTCTATTGATGCCAAAGGTGCTTTAAAAATTGAGCCTTGGCGTTTGCGACTTTATGGCCATATTATCCAGGGTTTAACTGCTATAGATAACATAAACCAACAACCTTTATCACTTGCTTTGTTATTAGGAGGCACTGATAACCTCAAAGCCTATAGTTTCAACTCCATTGGTCCAGGCCGAATATTAAGTTATGCAGGATTAGAAATTCAGAAAGAAACTAAAAAAAATTGGTATCTAATAGGCTTTTATGACATAGGAGATGTGTATAGTCCAGGTGCTGCTGTGTTTAAGCATGATGCAGGTGGGGGATTAATGTGGGTATCACCAATAGGCCCAATTAAAGTAGGTCTCGCTCAAGAAATAAACAATCGCTGGCAACGCACAAGCCATAGTCCTCGTTTGGTCATTAGCATGGGGCCTGACTTATGATTCGAGCCCTGGTAAAAACCATGTATATTTTTTTACTTCTGGTAGTAATCTTGGCAGGATTTGCTGTTTTTTTATGTTCTACTACTCCAGGCTTGCGTCTTTTAATTGGGATAGGCAATTTTTATCTTCCAGGAACAATAAAAATTGAACAACTTCAAGGAAGCTTGCTTAATCATTTTACCGCAAACCAGCTGGAGTACCATTATCATGAAATCAAAATTAAAATTAAGCAGCTTGAAGTGCAATGGCAACCTGATAAATGGTTAAAAAATCATTCACTATCCGCTCAATGGCATGAGCTACAGGGAGAATTCTCACCGAATCAAACGATTAATAGTCCAACAGGAACGTTGACTGCAATAGCAACTCTACCCAGACTTAACTCCAGTTTAACCGCTAAAATCGCTCTTTCAAAAACAGAGCATTGGCAACTTAAATCGCAGTTGGAAGGATCGTTTCCATGGAAATGGATTTTTAATGCCAGTTTAATTCAACCCGCAGACTCACCAGGAAAAACAACAGGACTTCACGCCAATTTATCCGCCAGAGGAGTAACTACCGCCAATAATATTGGCCATCTAGTTATAACTGTTCATCCTGGTTATTATCAGATGATTGACTACATGCTTCCTGCTATTTCTTTTCAAGGTGGCGATATTGACATAATATTATCCCCAAAAAAGCTTGAGGGCAAAGGGGTTTTAGTAGTTGATTCGAATAAAAATCTACGTGTTGCCTTTCAGTTACCTGGATTTTCGCTAGCTAAAGGTTTGGTATCTAGTCAAGAAATTAATAGCGAACTGCGTCTAGACATTAATTCATTGGATTTCTTGCAAAATATCAGTCCTGAAATTAGTAAACTAAAAGGTCAAATGACCGCCTCATTCACAACTATAGGAACTTTGAGCAAACCACAACTTGTAAGTCAATTGATATTAAATAAAATCAGTTTGTATTTACCTAAATGGAAACTAAATCTGGATGCAATCGACCTTCACCTGATCAGCAAAGCCAAACATTGGGATATTACTGGCTCAGTTACCTCTTCCAAACATACTTTATCACTAAAAGGCGCTGGAACTCTTGACTCTCAATACCAAGGAGAAGTAGCTATCGAAGGAAATGACTTCCCACTCATACAAACTTCTGAATATCAAATCCATATTTCTCCACGACTTCAATTGCACTTTTCGCCTACCACACGCGTTCTTTCCGGTTCAATTCTTATTCCCTATGCCCAAATAAGGCCACAGACTTTTAATAATAGCGAGACGTTACCTGAAGAAGTAGTCTATAAAAAACCAAAAGAAACATCGCCAACTTCATTTTTTGATGGTCTCATGGATATTAGCATTGAAATGGGAAAAAACGTGGAAATCAATGTCAAAGGTTTAAAAGGACATGTTGAAGGAACACTACATGTTAAACAACTATCTCAAGGTGAAATGAATGCTTATGGTGAACTATCAGTACAAGATGGAACCTATAAAGCATATGGCCAAGATTTAGCAATAAAGCAAGGCCAATTAATTTTCACTGGCGGACCAATTACTAATCCTGGAATTAATTTACGTGCAACAAAAAAAATCAACAATAGCTCAACTGCAATATATACCAATACGAATCAACTTTTTGATTTTAATAGTAATAACCTGCAAAGTATTAATTTAAACGATAACATGACCTTAGGTGTAGAAGTCACAGGAAGATTAACCAGTCCTAAAGTTCAATTATTTTCAGAACCAGCTATTCTATCCCAAGCGGACATCTTATCAATGCTAGTTCTGGGACGACCAGCTAATCAGGCCAATAAAGCAGGCGGCCAGTTACTTTTAGCAGCAATTTCCTCAATGAATGTTGGCGGTACGAATAGTACCCAGCTTTTAGAGCAATTAAAACAAACCTCCGGCTTGGATTTTGATGTGCAAACAAACACTAATTACAATCAGCAAACCAATACTGTGAGTGACTCTACCGCTTTTGTGGTAGGAAAATCACTTTCCAAACGGCTTTATTTAAGCTATAACATCGGCTTATCTCAAACAGATACAAACATGCTAACACTCAAATACCTATTGAATAAATTTTTTAGTATTCAAGTAAGTACCAGTGATAACAGCAATGCTATTGATTTTTTATATACTTCACACAAAAGAAAATAATCCCAGGATAAGATGAATGAGTGAATACAACCTACCTCTACGAATGACTCGCTTGAGAACAAATCAAGCTACCCGTGCTTTAATCAGAGAAACTCACTTACATCCGCAGCAATTTATATTACCTTTGTTTATTCACGAAGACTTAAAATCGGCCCACGAAATTAGCGCGATGCCAGGCCAATACCAATTAAGCCTTGATTGCCTGCCCCAAGAGATAGAAGAAATAACTGCTTTGGGCATACCTGCTGTGTTACTTTTTGGTATCCCAAAACATAAAGATGCCTTAGGCAGCGAATCTTTTAATGACAATGGAATTATCCAAAAAGCGGTAAGAAAAATACGCTCTGTTAATAAAGACATTTTAATTATTACTGATTTATGTTTTTGTGAATATACTGACCATGGTCACTGTGGTGTTCTTCAAGGAACCCATATTGATAATGACAAAACACTGGAACTACTTGGCAAACAGGCAGTAAGCCATGCAAAAGCAGGGGCTAACTGGGTCGCCCCCAGCGGGATGACGGATGGGATGGTGAGTGCTATCCGTAATGCGCTAGACTCCGAAGGATTTCAAAATATTCCTATTTTAAGCTACAGCGCAAAATATTGCTCTTGCCTTTATGGCCCATTTCGCGAGGCAGCGCAAGGAACACCACAGTTTGGTGATAGGAAATCTTATCAAATGGATCCCGCAAACAGCAATGAAGCTATTAGGGAAAGCGCTTTAGATCTGAATGAAGGGGCTGATATGCTAATGGTAAAACCAGCAGCTTATTACTTGGATATTATCGCCAA
>CAZTYT010000038.1:0-12750 GCA_964618245.1 uncultured Legionella sp.
GCTAAGACAGTATATCAACAAGTAGTATTAATGATGGTATCTGATTCAACAAATATGAATCGGAGCTTGGCTCGTTAGACTCGAATGCTAAGTTGAGTGCGATATTACAAAATCCATTTGTCGGGCCAAGGCTCATAGTCATCAGGCTAAGGGAAAAAACCAAGAACCTCCGAATCCTCGTGGTCAGGCCACGGGGATTCGGAGGATGTGGGAGCCATTATATTGCTTTCCAGCTTAGCCTGACATTTCTCTTATTTATTAATGTTGCACAGGAGTTTCATTGGTCTTTTTTATAGGATAAAGTTCTTTTACTTCATGGATTTCAGCAATATAGCCCCCAGGAAAACGAACCATTGCAGAAATCCTGTCATCAGAGGTAAAAGGTTGAACCAAAATTTCTACCCCATTAGCTTGTGCTTTAACCAAGGTATCTTTTATATTAGAAACCTCATAACCAGTTGTTTCTCGTCCATAAGGCCAAGGTAAATGCCCATCTGTTATTATTACCAGCATTTTCCCAAAATCAGACGCTAACACCACTTTTCGGTAAGTGATATTAGGCATGCCTATCTCAAGCCCAGATGCTTTAGGAAAATCAGCAATCACCTTCCCTTTAGAAAAACCATTAAAACGTTGAATAAAAAGGTTGGCTCTCTCAGATGAAATATAGATTCGATTTTCAGGAATAGTAGTTAAAGGATCATAAGCAGGAGGTGTTATATGCCAATAAATTTGCATATTTACACCACCTGGCCATTGAATAATGGCGTCTCGTCCAATTGGATCATTAAATGGCGCCACAATAACATCTGCCCCTGCAGCGCGGGCAGCAATAATCGCTTTATCAAAATCGTTAACTAAAAAGCCATTACGTTCAATGCCAAAGGGGTAAGGAATTGGTGTTTTAAAACCAAACACAGAAATAGTCCCTACTGGAGTTAAAGCGAGCTGAGATATGGTTTGGCTTGGTGTAGGGGTAACTTGAAATACGCCTTGTTTTGAAGTTTTCCCACCAAAGGTTGCAATAAAACTAGAAACAAAGCGATCAAAATCTTGTGGAGCTACATACACATGGGTGGTATCGTACTGGGGTCCCACAGCCAAACTTGCTGGATAAGGGAATGTCTCCCAACTTAATAACATGAATAATAAAATACTAAAAAACCCATTTCTTTTCATTTGTTCATCCTTGTACTCACTATCCAATAGGTTTAATTATAATCCTAAACAGAGCCATCTGGTCATTTTTTGATCTAATCTCGCCCGCAACCTATAATTATATTGACTTATGCTTTTGGGAATCAATGGGTTTTATAAGGAAATAAATTATGGATAAAAAAATAGAACTACTCACACCACAAAATACCGTTTTATTATTAATTGATTATCAGCCACAAATGGCATTCGGAGTAGTCAGCATTGACAGACAAACCCTTAAAAATAATGCTGTAGCGTTAGCAAAATCAGCAAAACTGTTTCATGTTCCGACTATTTTGACTTCCGTAGAAACTGAAAGTTTTAGTGGTTTTATCTGGCCGGAATTACTGGATATCTTCCCAGATAACGACATTATAGAACGAACCAGCATGAATTCATGGGATTCTCAAACTGTAAGAAAAAATGTCGCAGCAACTGGGAAAAAGAAATTGATCTTGGCAGGGTTATGGACTGAGGTATGCATTAATATGTGTGCATTTTCTGCGATGCAGGAAGGTTATGAGTTATATGTAGTAGAAGATTCATGTGGTGGTACCAGCCAAATCGCACATGAGTCCTCGATGAAACGCATGCAGCAAGCCGGTGTGATTCCCTTAAGTTGGCAACAAGTATTGCTTGAATGGCAACGGGATTGGGCACACAAAGCAACCTATGAGGGAGTAATGGACATCGTCAGAGAGCATAGTGGTGCTTATGGTATGGGCGTTGACTACGCTTATACCCTGGTTCATAAACAAAAATCTCGTGGTGTATGGAAGGGGAAACTCATTAAATAACTCAATGAGGTTGAAAGATGAAATCAAGGAGTGCCAGCTCATGGATAAAGTTTACTTTAATGGTCATTTTAAAGGACCAGGTATTAATCAAGATAATATCACCGCTGTAGCCATTAAAAATGGGGTTTTTATGCAGTTTGGCACTGACAATGAAATCATGAAGTTAAAAAATCCACACACACAGCTCATTGATTTAAATAGAAAAACTGTGATTCCAGGATTAAATGATTCTCATATTCATCTAATTCGTGGTGGACTTAACTATAATTTGGAATTGCGATGGGATGGCGTACCAAATCTAAGTGAAGCATTATCAATGCTTAAAGAGCAAGCGGCTCGCACCCCAGCTCCCCAATGGGTTAGAGTTGTAGGTGGGTGGACTGAGTTTCAATTTAAAGAACGCAGAATGCCTACACTTGATGAAATTAACGCTGTTTCTCAAGACACTCCCGTTTTTGTACTTCATCTTTATGATCGCGCATTACTTAATAAAGCAGCCCTAAATGCTATTGGTTATACTAAAAACACTAAAGAAATGCCTGGTACCTTTATTGAGCGCGATAAACATGGTAATCCTACTGGAATGTTAATTGCACACCCCAATGCAATTATCCTTTATTCTGCCTTGGCTCAAGGACCAAAATTAGGAGTAAGTGATCAAATCAATTCTACCTTACAATTTATGAGAGAATTAAATCGCTTAGGGGTCACTAGTGTTATTGATGCCGGAGGGGGATTTCAAAATTACCCTGAAGATTATCAAGTCATTGAAATGTTAAATAGAGAAAATAAACTAACCGTGCGCATTGCTTATAATTTATTTACTCAACGGCCTGGCCATGAACTAGATGATTTTTCCCAGTGGACCAAAACGTCAAAATATCAACAGGGCAATGATTATTATCGACATAATGGGGCTGGTGAAATGTTGGTTTTTTTCTGCTGCTGATTTTGAAGATTTTTTACAACCACGACCCGATTTGCCGAAAGGAATGGAAGAACAATTAAGGGCTGTAGTACGCATTTTAGCCGAAAATAGATGGCCATTCCGCTTACATGCAACCTATGATGAATCCATTTCGCGAGCTTTAGATGTCTATGAACAAATCAATGCTGAAATCCCTTTTCATGGTTTACACTGGTTTTTTGATCACGCAGAAACCATTTCAAACCGCTCCATTGAGCGAGTAAAAAAACTAGGTGGTGGTATTGCCATTCAAAATAGAATGGCTTTTCAAGGCGAATATTTCAGCGATCGTTATGGTAAAATCCAAACCTTGCGCACACCGCCAATAACCCAAATTATTGAGGCAGGTATTCCTGTGGGTATGGGAACAGATGCTACACGGGTTTCAAGCTATAATCCCTGGTTGTGTCTTTATTGGTTAACAACAGGAAAAACCATTGGCGGCCTAAGTCTGTATAGCGAAAATAATCTGTTATCTCGCGAAAAAGCACTGGAGTTATATACAACAGGAAGTGCCTGGTTTTCTAATGAGGCTGACATAAAAGGCGCTTTTCTACCTCATCAATTGGCTGATTTTGCTGTGTTGTCTAAAGATTTTTTCATAGTACCAGATGAAGAAATCAAGAATATCTATTCTGCAATGACGGTGGTTGGCGGCAATATTGTTCACGCTAGCGATAATTTTTCTCATTATAACCCACCTCTTCCGCCTGCAAGTCCTTCCTGGTCTCCCGTAAAATATTATGGGGGGTATTATCGTAAAGACAAGACATTGCATTCTACAGCACAAATTGTAGGTACATACTCCCATGGATGTAAGAACCATACTCATTATCCCACTAAGAATTGGGCCTGGGGAAATTGTTTTTGCTGGATGGCTTGAATCGAGGTTTGCACTAAAGAAATAATTATAGGAAAATCGCCCTGTGCTTGTTTAAACTAAGGATAATCAATGAAAGTTGCTGTCATTACCGGAGCTGCTAGCGGCATTGGCTTGGCTTTATCCCAAACCTGTTTACACCAAGGTGTTGCTGTAGTTATGGTTGATAAAGACCATGCCAAATTAGCTTGTGAAAATGAACGATTAACAGAAGAATTTCCCAAGCAAATTTATCCTTTTGTTTGTGATGTTACTAACCCTAGTGAAGTATCTCAACTTGTTCAGTATACCCTAGACAAACTTGGACAAGTCGATTGGCTTTACAATAATGCTGGTATTATTGGCCCCTTAGCCCCCATTTGGGAACTTAATCCGGCTTCTGTGCAACAAGTCATGAATGTGAATTTATTTGGTATGATTCATATGATTCAAGCCTTTATGCCGGTGTTATTTCAGCAGCCGTTTGAATCTCATATTATTAACATGGCTAGTTTATTTGCGGTCTGCACCAGCTCACAAACAGCCCCCTACTCTCTGTCTAAACATGCAGTTTTAGCCTTATCAGAAACCTTATATTTTGATCTGAAACGATTGAATAAACCAGTAAACGTTTCTGTGGTATTTCCTTCGTTTACTGATACAGGATTATTAACCAATACCACCGACGGAAAATCCAGTTTTCATGATGCACTCCAATCACTTTTATCTCACTCTCGTCCAGCCCTGGATATAGCACAAGCAATCATTCAAGGGGTAGAACAAAAAAAGTTTTATATTTTTCCTGATAAAGAGGTAAAGGGATATAGTGAGGAACGAAATCAAGCCATGTTATTGCAAGAAACACCTCATGCAACTAATGTTGAAAAACTAATCAGTGCTTTGGCCAAACGCCAGGAAGCACGTTGTAATTAACACCTGAATTAAAAGGATTTTTATGTCGCATGTCTATCGGTTAAATGATTACCAAGCGCTTGATTTTTTCATGCAGCATGTTGAGCTTGAGCTAGATCTGACTAAATTGCCAATCCAGTCAAAAGCAACATTAACAATTATTCCCAATCTTGAATCTAATTCTGCTCAGTTGCAGCTAAATTGTGAAAATCTTATTTTAAACTCGATACGACTCAATAATCAGACCTTATCTCCCGAAGTCTATGCAGTATCTAATAATATTCTCACGATAAAAAAACCACCTCAACACACTCCTTTTACCTTGGAGATAGTTTCTTTACTAAGTGAAGCCACTGATTTATTCGGCCTTTATAAAACGGAAAATATTATTTTGGTTAAGGCGGAAACAGAGGGGCTGCGACGCGTTTTTCCTTGTATCGATAGGCCCGATAATTTAGCTACTTACAGAACGACTATTATTGCAAATGAAAAGGAGTACCCTACTTTATTAGCGAATGGAAAACCTATTGGCTCACAAAAATTTGATGATGGTACCCATGCTATCACCTGGGATGATCCAATTCCTAAACCCAGTTATCTTTTTGCCATGGTTGCAGGTAATTTACAACGTTCATCAACCCTCTATCAATCCCCATCCAAGCATTTGACAGAAATTGAGTTTTATATTCCTCAAGAATCTGTAGAAAAATGCCTTTTTGCGCAAAAAGTATTAGTAGCGGCTATGGAGTGGGATGAGTGCTATTTTAATTTACCTAATCCATTATCACGCTATATGATTGCCGGGGTTAATAAATATGCTTCTGGAGCCTCTGAACCCATGGGGTTAAACTTATTTAATACAGCTAATTTATACTCGACCCCTGCAAGCAGGACAGACAAGGACATATTACGGGTGCTTGATGTCGTAGCTCATGAGTATTTTCATACCTGGACAGGTAACTTGGTCACTATCCGTGACTGGTTTAATTTATGCGTAAAAGAAGGATTAACTACCTTTCGAGCTACTTTGTTTTTAGAGCATTGGATAGGGACAGATTTAGATAGAATGTTTGATGGCAGAGGTTTAGATGAAAAAATACCTCGCCCACAATCCTATACAGCAGTAAGAAGCTTATATACTGCTGCCGCCTATGAAAAAAGTGCTGAAATTTTTCGTATGATTATGAACTACCTAGGTAAAGAAACCTTTATCAAAGGATTAGCCACATTTCTTCATGCCAATCAGGGAAAAGCTGTCACTTTGGAAGAAATTCTCGAGCAATTGAGCATTTTTTCTCATAAAAATATCCATTCCTTTTTAAACTGGTTTACTAAACCCGGTATTCCCAAAATCACTGTGACTGAAGAATATGATTTTCAGAAAAAAAAGTATCGACTAAGATTTATTACAGATGGTTTACAAGATAGACCTATTCCAATTACAACCCAACTATTTAATCGCTTAGGCAAAGTAATCACAACAGAAGAAACCCTCCTGATTGAAGAGCCGGAGGCTGTCTTTGAGTTTTCAAACATTCAAGAACCCCCAATTCCTTCCTTATTACGTAATTTCTCAGCACCTATTCAGCTTGAATTTAATTATGATTCAGAGAGTTTGCTTTTGCTCATGCGCTATGATGATGACATTTATAACCAGTGCAAATCAGCAAAACTGTTACTAACACAAATGATTAATGACTATTGCGCCGGAAAAACTATAGAACTTACCACGAGTTTTATTGATGTTTGGAAAAACTTAATTAATACGGTATCTAACAGTTGGATTTTAGCAGAATTATTGGATTTACCTTCTGAAGAAACATTAATCACCAGTTTGCCAGGAGTAGATTTTACTCAAATTGCTAATGGACGTTTATTAGTACAACGGATGTTGGCTGAAAAATTTAAAAGCGACTTTTGGTCAACAGTAAAGCAATGTACTGTTATTTCCACATCCGAACCTCAAGTACTCTTTAATATTCATGCTGCTGGAAAGCGTCGACTAAAAGCAATTTGTTATGCCTATCTAATTACTATTGAACCGAATAAGGTTATCAATGATTTAGTGGCACAATTTAATTTAGCATTGGGAAATAATATGACAGATACTATTTCCGCCTTAAACTTACTAATCCAAATCAGATATCCTCAACTCTCTTCACTATTAGAAAGTTTTTATGAAAAATGGCAACATGATCCGGATGCCATTAATTATTGGTTTAATCTGCAAGCCTCTGCCCATATACCCGAGGTAGTTCAAATCACTATCCAATTAATGAAACACCCCGCTTTTGATTTATCTAATCCCAATAAAGTTTATGCCTTACTTGGTAGTTTTATAAAAAACCCTTATGGTTTTCACGCTATTTCTGGTCAAGGTTACCAATTAATTGTTTCTGCTGTACTCGAGATAGAAAAATTTAATCCTACATTAGCAGCAAGCCTGATCAATCGAATTCAAGGATGGGAACAAATAGACCAACAAAGGAAAAAACTAATAACTGAGACATTCACTTTACTTAAACAACAAGCTATTAGTCCGGAAGTGAAAGATACAGTAAACAAGTATTTATAGGGGAACTAGGGAACCTGGTTGCAAGCAACCAGGCTTGCTATTTATTCATGATCTGGATGGACAACAAAAATACCTGGTGCGTTGCGTAAATACTCGTTATAGTCCATTCCATAGCCAAATATAAAATGATCTTCAATTTGCAAACCTACAAAATCAGCATTTTGCAAACCATTTTCTACGCGCTTACGATATTTATCAACCAAAACGGCACTATATACTTTTTGGGCGCCTAAGGCATTAATCTCATTAATTATTGCTGCTAAGGTAATACCACCATCAAGTATATCATCCACAACTAAAACAGTTCTGCCAGCCAGGCTCGCGGAGGGTTTAACTTTCCAAAGAATTTCGCCGCCAGTGGTTTCGCCTTGATAGCGAGTGGCATGAACATAATCAACTTCCAAAGGAAAATCCAATCGAGGTAATAAATTTCCCAAAAGAACTAATCCCCCTACCATCACGCATAGAATGACTGGATTTTGATCTTGAAGCTCTTTATGAATATTGATAGCCATGCGATCCAAGGCTGCTTCAACTTCATTCGTTGTAAACAAGCAGGTTGATTTTTCATATACTTCTTTAATCTTGCTAGGGATAGTCATTTAGGGGTTCTCACATAAAGATAAAAAATTACAGGGGGGTTACTCTTTTGTTTTTATTGTTCCAGGAAAAGGGCTTACCTTAGCACCATGGCCAGGATGATCCTTAACTTTTGCAGGACCTTGCTTATTTACCTCATCGATACGATAGATGGAGTGGGTAGGAATAAATGTACGTTTTACATCACTGAATTCTAATTTTAATCTTTCTTCGGAAGGATCTACAACTAATGCAGTCTGTTCACCAAATACCAGTTCTTCTACTTCAAGAAAACCAAAAATATCGCTTTCTTTAATCGAACGTGCATATACTTCGTAAATTGCTTCCTGGTTAGCAAAAGTAATTCTAAATAATGTTTTCTTTGTCATAGCCTAAGTCTGTTCATTATGCTGTGCGAAGTATACAAAAATAAGAATGCTTTGGGTATATATTTTGAACCATCATTTTATTTGACTAAAGTGACAGGCTGTAATGGAGGCTGATAATCCTTCAACGTACTAGGAATTGGCCTAACAATTAGCGAAGGCTCAATAAATTGCATTTTTTGTGCAATATAGCAATAAAAACCTGAAGGGACAGGCCACAGCATCTTGCCAATTTCATCTAAAAAAGCAAGTTTCTTAATTAATGAAGCTCGATTTACTGGGGGAATATAACAAAAATTGTTGAGGGCGATTTGTTGATACCCTCGTTGAATAAACATTCTATTTAAACTAAAAGAGGTACGCATTTTAATATTTCGTTCATGGTAACAATTAAGCAATCCTGACTTTAAAGCGCCTCCCCATAAGCTCCAGGGGTTAATGCATAAAAAAACAACATACCCCATTGGCTTGATTACCCGATCAATTTCATCCACTAGGCTCAAACTGTTATTAAATGGTTCCAGTGTTAATGGGGCAAGAATACAATCAATGCTATTGCGCTGAAAAGGCAAATGGTTTAATTCACTTTCAATGTGGACTTTATGCGCTAGCGCAAATGGTGAAATTATCCACTGATGAGTATAATTCAGTTTTTTTAACCAAATATTTTCACCGCAATTTCCTAACTGAACTAATATTTCACCGGATAAAAACTCACGTATGGACTCCAAATGAATAGTGAATTCATGAGCGGCAAAAAGACCTAGTGGTGATTGAAACCATCGGTTTAAAGCACGATACTGTTTTTTTTGCTGGCCGATTAACAAGTTAATCCTTTTAAAAAGATTTTTCCTGAATTAAACTACAATACAACGAGTTGCCCATGCACACAATCATGTGATGCATAATATTTAACGCAATTCTGGCCTTCGCAAACAAATGGAATGATGAATATGTTAGGAAATACCCCAGACTCTCTTGGAATTGGGCTGTTATTTGTTAAAGCCAAACTTTTAGAGCCCGATAAAATACCAATATTTTCTCAATTGGCCAATGCAGAAAAACTGTCCCTAGTCCAATATTTAGTGGAAAAAAACATTCTTTCATCCATACAAGTTGCCCAAATCCTGGCATGTGAATTTGAGCTACCCCTAATCGATATTGACCATATTGAGCTGGAATCAATCCCAATGCTATTGGTTAATGAGAAACTTGTCCGACGCTATAGGATGCTTCCCTTATCTCAACAAGGGTCTAATCTACAGGTAGTTACTGACGATCCAAGTCAGCAAGATGGCTTCAAAGAATTTCAATTTTATACCGGATTAACTATCTGTCCTGGAGTGGCAGAGACTGATAAACTTACAAAACTAATGGAGCGTTTACTCTCCCTTAAAGAACATCAACATTTATCCCAAGCCTTGGACGCAATGGCTTCTTTTGATAATGCAACAGAAACTATTGAGGCCACTACAAACGATGCGCCTATTGTAAAATTCATCAATCGTATCCTCCACGATGCTATTCAGCAAAAAGCCTCCGATATTCATTTTGAACCCTTTGAAAAAGAGTATCGAATTCGTTATCGTCAAGATGGCTTCTTACATGAAATCGCCAAACCTCCTCTTAGTTTATCAGCACGCATTACTACTCGCATCAAAATCCTGTCTAATCTGAATATTTCTGAAAAACGTCTACCACAAGATGGTAGTTTTAAAATGCCAATTGCTCCTGATCAATTGATCGACTTTAGAGTCAGTACTTGTCCAACCTTATATGGTGAAAAAATAGTCATTAGAATACTCAATCAAAATACAATTAACTTTGACTGGGAAATGCTTGGATTTAATCCAATACAAAAAGAAATTTTTATTCGTGCGATCCAACGCCCTCAAGGTTTGATCTTGGTTACTGGCCCCACTGGTAGTGGAAAAACTATCACTTTATATGCTGCATTAAATCGACTGAATACAAGTGAAGTCAATATTTCTACCATCGAAGATCCTGTTGAAATTAAAATAAAAGGGATTAATCAAATCAATATTAATCCCAAAGCAGGTTTAACTTTTTCTACCGCCTTACGTGCTTTTCTTCGTCAGGACCCAGATATCATTATGGTTGGGGAAATTCGTGATTTGGAAACAGCTGAGATTGCTACAAGGGCAGCACAAACCGGCCATTTAGTTCTTTCAACGTTGCATACCAATAGTGCTGTAGAAACACTGTCCCGACTGAACAACCTAGGCATACCCACTTTGGATATGATTAGTTCGGTCACGTTGATTATTGCTCAACGGTTAGTACGAAAGCTATGCGATTATTGCAAACTGGCCAGAACAGATTGTAATAAAGACGCTCTTCTTAAATTAGGTTTTTCTGAAGCTGATCTTGAAAAAAAAATATTTTATAAGTCAAATGGATGCGCCAAATGTTTTAACGGATATCAAGGACAAATAGGGTTATTTGAAATGTTGTCCATAGACAAACAATTAACCGCACTGATTTTATCCGGAGCAAACTCTTTAGAAATTTTAAAAATGGCTCAAGCAAAGGGAATGAAAACAATTCTTCAGTCGGGCATAGAAAAGGTAAAAGAAGGAATTACTACCTTTGAAGAACTAAGCAGGATAACTATAGATTGAATATTATGAAGCGCAAACACTCTACCCGTTCCCTTATCTTTTCTTATGTAGGAAATGATCGTTCTGGCAAAAAAATAACTGGTATAGTTAAAGCGAAAAATATAGCTTTAGCCAAAGTAACTTTATATCAACAAGGCATTATAATTCAGAAAATAACCAAAAAACGTTATTATTCGTTTAGAGCAAGAATTACCTCAGCTGATATCACATTTTTTAGTCGTCAGCTTGCTACCCTAATAGAATCTGGAATTCCGTTGTCTCAATCATTGGATACTTTAATAAAAGGACAATCCAAAGAGTCTTTGAAAAAATTAATTGCAATAATTCAGCATGATATTAAAACTGGTCTGACACTTTCCGAGGCGCTAAGAGAACATCCTTCATATTTTAATGAATTAGTTTGCAGCTTGATTGATACAGGGGAAAAATCAGGGACACTAGATATTCTACTCCATAAAGTAGCCAGTTATAGAGAAAAAATTGAATCCATTAAGAAAAAAACTAAAAGTGCATTAGCCTATCCCCTAATGGTTGTTACTACAGCCTTTATCGTGACTACCTGCTTGCTAATCTTTGTTGTACCCAAGTTTGCAAGCTTATTTGAAAGTTTTGGGGCAGAAATTCCGATGACAACCCAATGGCTCATGCATCTATCCGCATTTATTTATTCTTATTGGTATTTAGATTTAGGTGGATTAGTAGTATTGGGTTGTACCTTCATTTATGCACAACAGCGTTTTCCTGCTTTTGCTTATCACATGGCGCTTCTATTTCTAAAAATCCCACTGATTGGCCCTGTTATTGAAAAAACGGCAATTGCCCGATTTTGTAGAACATTGGCAATTACATTTGCTGCCAGTTTACCGTTAGTAAAGGCATTAAAATCTGCTGCTGCAGCAACAAATAATAGGATATATATCCAGACAGCAGCCAAAATTCAAAATGAAATTACTACTGGGCAACAATTGAGTACGGCCATGCAAAATACTCAGCGATTTCCCAATATGGTTATCCAAATGATTGCTATTGGCGAAGAGTCGGGAGCATTAGAAAAAATGTTGCATAAGATAGCTGATTTTTATGAAAATGAAGTGGATAATTTTATCGAGTCGTTTAGCGATTTATTAGAGCCTGTCATCATGCTCATTCTGGGCATATTGGTAGGTGGATTAGTCATTGCTCTGTACTTGCCTATTTTTAAATTGGGCTCGACAATGTAATGATAACTAAGGAATGAACATGATACATGAATTAATTACTGACCATTTATGGTTTATGTATGTAGCCCTTGCCCTTTTAAGTTTGGCGATAGGCAGTTTATTAAACGTCATTATTTATCGTCTACCACTCATGCTACAAAGACAATGGCAGCAAGAGTACAATCAATTAATGAAAATAAACGAAGAAAAAGATTCCCCGCTTAATCTTTTTTTTCCACGTTCTTTTTGTCCATCGTGTAAAACGACCATCAAAGCTTGGCATAATATCCCTTTATTAAGTTATCTATTTCTTCGCGGTCATTGTGCTTATTGCCATGCCCCTATTGCCATGCGTTACCCATTTATTGAACTGTGTACTATGCTTTTTTCTTTATATGCTGGCTGGCATTTTGGCTTTACTTGGCAACTACCCTTCGCCTTGATTGCCCTGTGGTTACTACTTTGTCTTTTTTTTATTGATATAGACTATCAATTACTGCCTGATAATCTGACTTTGACCTTATTGTGGGTAGGCTTAATCGCAAACACTGAAAATTTATTTACTCCTTTGCCAGAAGCTGTACTTAGTGCAGCAGGCGCCTATCTCTTTCTATGGATATTAATCCAATTATTTTAT
>CAZTYT010000039.1:0-12693 GCA_964618245.1 uncultured Legionella sp.
GAACACCTCTTGTCACGGGTACACATGAAGTTCCAAAATTTGATCAAGCTTCACTTATTGCAGCAATTAGTACCGATCAGGAAGGTAAAAGTACCTTCCGCGAATTTTTACAATCCGCCTGGAATGCCGGAGTAATTGGGTATGATGTAAATTTTATTGATCGTGAAGTCGTTTACTATGGTGTCAATGGTGAGAAGCATATGGAAGAGTATCCTGCCGTGGAGGTGAAATGATAAGCATGAACTACTTCAGGTTAGAAACTTAGTTTTTGATGTTGATTTTCCAAATCCAAATCAGCAAACATGATTAGCATTTGAAATTGTATGGTAAATTGCAAAATAATCATTTTTAAATAATGAAGATCCATTCACACAAAATACAGTCGCCATAGTGCTGCCTTGCCATTTCCAAGGCACTTTTAAACGCAGGAATAGAACCACCTTCAGAAATGATAATTTCTTTTCCATTGTCTCTAATAACACATCATAGATCGTTTGACGAAGACGAAGTTGTTATACCAAGCGCTCTTTTTCTTGTTCAATCCATGCTAAAAATTCTTCGCGATCTGATTTGGACAGACTAGAAAATTTATTTTTAACCGATTCAATAGGTTGTAATTTTTTTCGAGGCGTTTGTGGCCAAACCTCTTTCAGTCTCATTTTATTTTGTATTACGTTATCATAGGCTTGTGGATCTTTCTTTTTCAACTTCAGAAGCCGCCCATCATTTGAGCTTGATCGCGATGGTAAATAAGTTATTACGTTTTCCTGGATAAGTTCAGGATTTGTATCGTCATAATCCGTTAAATTTCCACTCAAATCTTTAATCGGGATTTTCTTTTCCTTAGCATACATTCTGACACTAGTATCTACTTCCCCAAGAACATCTGCCCAATGAGCTGCGTGCTGAGTGGTTTTATTCATAGCAGATTTCAATAACCACAGCATTTCATTGTTTGTGATGCCAAGACCCTCGGGAGATTGATTAAGCACATACTCACCAAAATTTTTAAAAGAATTATTTCTGTTTTTCCATGCTTCCTGCTGAATAATTTGTGTAATTACTTTAGGCAGATCTTGAAATATAAGTTGATTTGATTCACAAATATATTGGACAGCCAGTGCATGTAACTCGTCATGGGTGGATGTAAACAAATCATCATTGGTTTCATTATTTGGTGTCTGTATTGATTGCATCTTATCTCCGCACTTTACGCCATAAATAGGTGTCATTTTAAACGTTTTTTATAGGTGTACCTCTCTAATGGTTCTTTCCCATTACGAAACATTCACCAGTTAACAAAAGCACCCTAACACGAGTTCTATAATTTTCAAAACGACGAAAGCCATATGCTCCTCTTTGTATAGAAAAACTAATAAAGAATCAATTCAAATTGGCATCAGGCTTGGAATCATGTAAATTCGAAGCTGCCTATGAAATTAATATACTCCTAAATTAAATACTCAAACTGCGCGTTTTCAAGCACACCAAGCGCTAGGTTTAGCCTTCTATCAATGATATTTATGCATATGAATAAACTCGTAGAATTTTTTGCATCAATCTCTTCCTAATAGAAATAATAAATAGTAACTGCTAACATCCTAGATCACCGTTCACCAGGAAGTGAGTATATGAAAAAAGGATTTTATTATAACAAGTTAGGTTTAGGTCTTTTTTTATTTTGCACATTGCTATCTGAAGCCTATGCTTCTGCTCCGGTATGGACTTATAATCCACTAACAGCGACATCAATGACTGTGAGAGCCAATGAAAGCGCAATCGTTCAGTATCGGGTGACAAATCAATCTCCAAAACATCATACTTTGCGTATGCAGCCGATAAGAGGCATTACTTCCAGCGGGTGTGTCAACTCCTTAGGTTATAAAGAATCCTGTGTCCTTACTTTACAAATTAATGGCAGTTTATTAGCAGGCAACGTAGTAGGAGGCCCTGTATTATGTGAACAATACAATCCCCAATTATGTTTCCGGCCTATGCTCTCAGTACAATTAAATGTCCAGACTGCATCACCCCTGCCACCACCAGCTAGTACTACATTGCAAATCAATACCCAAAATTTAGGACTTTCTGTTAATGATTCACTCCAACCTGAGTTAACCGGGAACCCTCGTAGCTTTGTCATTACGAATACTGGATCAAAAACCGCTTTAAATGTTACTTATTCAGTGAGTCCCGCTCTTCCTTCAGGAACGACCATCTCTCCGGCAAGCTGTGGGACCATGGCACCGGGGGATACTTGTACTCTGGTTGTTACGCCTGGCTCAACACCTTCAGTGGCAGCCGCATCCCCGCCTGCTCCTAATATTGTCACAGTCAAAGGTACAAATACTAATGCCGTTACTGTGGCGGTAAATGTGCTTACCTATGGAAGTATCTATCAAGAAGGTTATATTTTCCAAGTTGATGACACGCAAGGATGCAGCTCAACACCTTGTACTGGAAGTATTGGTGGCAAGATAGTCAGTCTGACAGACCAAGCCCCTGCCGCCCCTAATGGGGTAGTTTGGAGCTCTAATGGTACAAATAGCACAACAGTAAGTCTCGATGCAGTTCCTTATGTTGCCGAGTTTTCAGAGGCAGATCCCCTTTTTGGTCAACCCTCATATGCGTATTCAATAACTTTCTTTAATCTCTCTTACCCGTCCTTAACACCACCACCTGCCTCATTATTTACTCCATGCTTAGGTCCGAGTGACGGGAAATGCAATACGGGCAATATAATTAATTTTTACAGTTATTTTATTCCCTATATCCCAAGCTATGGTGTTACCCCTTTAACCATGTATGCTGCAGGTTTATGTGATCAATACGCTATTGACTCGAATGGTCACTCGCCATGCAGTAGTGGAACTTGTTATAATGATTGGTATTTACCAGCTATTTGTGAAATGGGGCCCTTTGTACCAGGTGGTACATCAATGTGCTCTATATATCCCCAAGCTAATATACTAAGTAATCTCACTCTTTTGATGGGAGATCCTTTTAATCCCAGCCCTTCTACCTCCTGTCCTTTAGGGCATAATTGTATCTATGGTGACTATTGGAGCTCGACAGAAAGTAATCTCAACTTTCAAGATTGGGTTGTAACAGAACATTTTGATTCAGCCTCCGGTGCACAACCTCGCACCACTCCCAAATCAAGTTTATTTGGGGTTCGTTGTGTTCGTCCCTTAAGCCCATAAACTCATTGGTTTTATGGCAGAGTCTGATTTAATGCAACAATTGCCCTCATTTAATGAGGGTGATTATTTTAGATCATCCATTCTTGCAGCGAATAGTTCTCTATTTTCAAGACTTAACGCTGATCCCTTATTGTTCTATATATTCAATAGCCATTTTGATCCATCCATTTGGAACAGGACATGATGGTGCAATCATCCCTATCACCGGATTTTCATTATCAGTTAGCTTGAATTTTTATAACGGCGTTCTGTGCTGATCTAAGAGCGCCGTTATCGGACTTATTACCAACAAATTAAAAAGAAGATTATTCTAGTGTGGTCGATTATTATTGTTTTCATTTTCTGTATGCGCAGTATATGCCGCTGTTTTAGCTTCGGTGATGCACTGATTGATGATTGTTTCGACTGAATTTTTATAGCTAGATATTTGTTCTTTATTTGTAGGTAATGGCAAAGCAAGTATAAGTTTTTCAGCTTCCAGAAAGTAAGGATTAGCCATAAAGGGATTCATTGCCTTAAAAATATCAATTGGAAGTTTCATGGATGTAGAAGTAGCTTGTGACCCTGGATGAAAAAATCGAAACAGTGAGTTTGTTTCTGGTGTTTGAGATAGGCGTGCAAGTTGTGCATTACGAATTTGCAAGGCCTCTTCAGCTAATTCCATTGGAACTACTTTGTTTTGTAAATCAACGGGCAATAATTTGGTAATACGTTGTATAGCCGCCTCATCATTGCTCGTTATTATCAGGCTATGTAACTCGGGACAATTACCAAAAGCTGAGTCCCCAATAGAGGTAATCGCTTCAGGAAGAGTGATAGTTTGCAATTGGGTACAACCCCAAAATGCATCCCTTTCAATTACAGTAACTCCATCAGGAATAGTAATGGTTTGTAATTGATCACACTCAAAAAATGCTCTAGCTGCAATCAAAGTAATTTCAGGGGGAATAGTGAAGGAGCCATTAATAAGATCATCATTGTACACTTCAAATACGGTTGTTTTACTTAATTTCATATTCTGTATGCCTTTATTAAGGTGGAATAAAATTATCCCAGATGAATCATTAGCAGGCATTCTAATTGTATTGTGAGGGCAAATACAACACTTATAGTAAAAATTTCTTGGCTAAACCATCCAATCGTATGATTTCAAATCCCCCTCAGCAAAAAGAACATATAAGGGAGCCAAACATTAAAACATCAACCCCTTAAATTGTGTACCTTAATACTAAAAAAGCCTACTATGAAAGAGAGTATTTTTGACTTTAAGTTTTAATAAGGAATAAATAGTTCATGGTCATTAATGAATTAAATACAGAAACAATGTATGCGGCTATAGTCAATGGGTGTTATCGGTTAATTGAACAACGAGACGAGCTTAATCGAATTAATGTCTTCCCAGTTGCTGATGGGGATACGGGCGATAATATGGCTTCAGTTTGCTCTGCCATTATTGAGTTGTCTGAAATTAAAGAGAATATTACATTAACTCTGGAGTCGATAGCGCAAGCCGCAATTATAGGTTCTCGCGGCAATTCAGGTATCCTTCTAACACAATTTTTTGTTGGATTACAGCAATACCTCCCTACTTCAAATATTTTAAACTTCAGTGATTTTTGTTTCGCTCTAAAAAAAACGGGTGAAGAAATTAATTCCGTTTTATCAGCCCCGGTTGAAGGGACAATCATTACTCTTATCAAAAAGCTCGCAGAATTTGCAAGCTCACAAAATCAGGTGGACTCTACCGCAAAAGCAATGAAATTAATTATGCCATTGCTTAAAGAGGAAGTAGAGAAGACCTCAGTCAGTCTTAAAGTATTACAAGAATCCAAGGTAGTAGACGCTGGAGCATTGGGATTTTATTATTTTATTGAGGGGTTTGCTGATTTTGTAGAGCGAGGTATCACAACTACAGCTACTTCTCATAAAATATTGCCATCACATGACCACAACCATCTATTTAATGAGCCACCTAAATTTCGCTATTGTACAGAAGCAGTCCTAAAAAATTCGCTAATAAGCCAACAAGACTTACTACAGCAATTTAACAAGGACAGTAATAGCATCGCAGTCATTGGGACCAAGGAATTGCTTAAGATACACCTTCATACTAATGAACCAACTCGTCTATTTAGCACTCTTTATCAACTAGGTACTATAAAATACCCTAAAGTAGATGATATGCAGCGACAATATGAAGTCCAGTTTGCTAAGAAAAACTCTATTGCTTTAGTAACCGACTCAAGCGCAGATTTGCCTCAAGACTTGATAGATAAATATCAAATTCATATCATTGCCTTAAAAATTCATATTGGGGAGCATGATTTTTTAGATAAATATAGTTTTGAGCCGAATAACTTTTATAATCAATTGCAAGACTTACCTGTTTACCCCAAAACATCCTGTATTTCTCCTTATCAAGTCAAACAATATTTAAATAGGCTTCGTGCTTGTTATGACCATGTTTTGATTTTATCCATCTCAAGTGCGATGAGTGGTATGTATGCTGCATTTGTTGAAGCGAGTAAAGAAGATAAGCAAATAACTGTATTGGATACAAAAACCAACTCTGCAGCACATGGATTATTACTTCATTATTCAGGACAATTGATTGCAAAAAATCTCCCTTTTACTGATGTCATCCAAAAAATTGAAACTGCCATTAAAAATACCTTTATTTTTGTCTTGGTAAATCAATTTGATTCAATGATTCGTTCAGGGAGAATGAATAAGCTGTCAGCAAAACTTGCATCTTGGACTCATATTAAACCCATAGTATCTATTGATATAGATGGGCGCGGAGTTGTTGTCGGAAAAACTCTTTCGTCAGCAAAAGGCCTTAATAAGTTAATCCAATTAGTTCAAAAGCAACTTAAGAGAGCAAATGCTTATTTAGAAGACTATTCGATTGTTCATGCTGACAATAATGAGGCTGCAATCGAGCTTGCAAAACTTGGCACAGGGTATTTAAACAAGGCTCCACTTTTTATAAATACTGTATCTCTAGCAATTGGCCTGCATGCAGGCAAAGGCTGTGTAGCGATAGCTGCTAGAATAACTCCGGGATGCTCTTAACAAATAAAAAGTTAAAAAAGAACCAGATAATCATTATTTTTATTGTGCGCTAGTGTCAATAAATAATAAACACATTATTTTTTTCTATGGTAAGCTTGGCCTATATAAAAAGAGAGTTCTGGCATGATTAACATTGGGCAATTTAATAAATTAAAAATGGTACGCGAAGCTCCTTTTGGGGTTTATCTTCAAGGAGGAGAATGGGGAGAGATTTTATTACCTAATAAATCTGTACCTAAAGGAACATTGGTTGGCGATGTGCTGGATGTTTTTGTTTACTTTGATTCAGATGACAAAATCATTGCAACAACAGTACGCCCTTATGCAAAGTTAAATAGTTGCGCTTTTTTAAAAGTAGTTGACGTAAATGCCGTAGGAGCATTTCTTGATTGGGGCTTGGATAAAGATTTATTAGTGCCCAAACCAGAACAACTCCAACCAATGGAAAAAGGGAAATCTTATCTTGTCTATTTAAAACAAGACCAGCAGGGGCGTATTATTGCAAGCTCGAAAATTGATTATTTTTTGGATAAAACAATCGCTAATTTTAAGCCAGGTGAAGAAGTTCGTCTACTTATTGCTGATAGTACCCCGTTAGGACGGAAAGTAATTATCAATAATAGTCATTGGGGATTAATTCATGCTAGTGACATTTTCCAAACATTAATTTACGGTAAAAAAATAAACGGATATATTAAGACCGTACGTGAAGATGGAAAAATTGATATTACTTTAAGGCAAATAGGGCAAAGCAGTATTAATCAATTGGCACAACAAATCCTATCCAAACTCGAACAATCGGGTGGTTTTTTGCCCTTGCATGATAAAAGCCCCCCTGCAGAAATTCAGCAGATATTTGCTGAAAGCAAAAAAAATTTTAAAAGTGCCATTGGGCAACTTTATAAACGAGGTTTAATTGATATTCAAGAGAAAGGAATCAGGTTACAAACTACAGGAAAAAAAGGTTAAACCCTGCTACATTTTTTTTGATGGTATCCTTGTGGAAAAGCTCTGCGGTCGGCTCCATTAAATAAGCTATCCGTTCGCCTATTTTACTTGAATTTTTGTTATTTTAGAGCTTTTCCTTGTATTTCAGATTGGAAAAATCTTGTGCTTTTTTTCCATGTGGCGCAATATGATACTGCTATTAGGAATAAAGGATAAATCATGTATCCAATAGGTTTTGTAATAATTTATCTTTTTTTACAAATGAGTTTCATGTGGGGATTGTATCGGATTTTAAAGAATCCTTCCGTTGTTGATGTTTCATGGTCATTAGGCTTAATGATCGCTGGCTTAATTTATTTAAGCAGAGCCCCTTTTAGTTTTCGGATTTTGATTATCAGCTCTCTTCTTATTTTATGGGCCTTACGCCTTGCATTTTATCTTTGGTACACACGAATAAGAAAAGGACATGTTGATAAGCGTTATATTGAACTTAGTACAACGTGGAAAATCAGCCCCTCTCTTGGTTTTTTTCTTAACTTCCAACTCCAAGGGTTACTCATTTTGATTATTTCCAGTGTATTTTTTCTGGTTAGCAAATCAGCAATAACTCATATTACCTTGATAGATAGCATTGCAATTTGCCTAATTTTATCAGGAATCATAGGAGAAACTTCAGCTGATTTGCAACTACAACGCTTTAAAACCCAAAATAAGGGGCAGGTCTGTAATTTAGGCTTATGGCATTATTCTCGCCATCCAAATTATTTTTTTGATTGGTTAAGTTGGTTGGGATTCGCTTTATTTGGAATTCAATCACCCATGGGTTTTTTAAGTGCCCTTTCACCTTTGATGCTGTATATTATTTTTAACCATATGACAGGCCCCCTTACAGAAAGGGGTTCTATAAAATCAAGAGGACAAAAATACATTGAGTATCAAAAACAGACCTCAATGTTTTTTCCTTGGTTTAAAAAAATCGATTCTCAATGAAGACGGAAAATAAACTGCTCAACCCACATAATACCATGCCCCAAATAAAGTCGATTAGGGTTATCTTCCAGGGCCAGCTTGCCAGGATAGAATAATTGGTAAAATCATAGATGCCATAGGTTACTACACCAAGCACAACTCCCCCTGCTAATGCGAATACGTAACTACCCTGTGCATTGGGTAGAACAAAATAAAGAATGCCTAAGGTGATGCAAATATAAACTACTGCTGCAGCCCACCAAATAGGGGCCATATTCTCACCAGTTTTACGTAACAACATACCAATGTTTTGTGCATAAATATTTTTGGCAATCAAACCTAACCAAATCATATCCAAGACAAAGACACAGACAATTGTAAATAAAAAAAGCACTATAAGTTTCATCATCACTCCTCATGAGTCTTGGTTAATATTTATTGCGCTTATATTTTGAATGAAGAGGAATATAATCAAACGATTGTACATTGCTTGAGGTACCACATTCATCATAAGTATTATCCGCACAAAGAAAAAATTCCTCTGCACCATATTCAGCAGCTTGCGAGATGGCATCGTCAATTGAGTTAAAATGTCTGATCTCCTTTCCTTTCTGGATAAATTCATCAGTATCTTTAGCAATAATTTCAACGATATATTCATGAAGCTCAATTGGAGAATAGATTAAAGCAATTGATTTAGCTTCCTCCTTAACCTCCTTGATTAAGTCTTCACGGTTTTGATTCGCCATGATTTTAGTTCCTCATACAACTCTATTTACTTAATTATAGTTGCAATTTTGTCTTTAAAATTACCTTCCTAGATGATAATGAATAAATTAAAGAATGATAATATTGAAATTTTTAATATCATCAAGCATATTGGAAGTAATTTTCTTAATAATATATTGATATGGCTTGCTATTTGGTTATTGCTGGAAGCAGTGCAATTGGGCAATCGGTTACTACTCTTTTGACCAACCGTGGTGATAAAGTATTTACCACTGCAAGGGATAATCGCAAGATTAATCCAGATTTTTTACTCGACGCCAGCAATTTTGATGCGGTTACTGAAGTTTTCCGCCAGATAGGCAATATCGATGGAGTTGTCAACTGCGCAGGTTCTTTACTTTTGAAAAGTGCTCACACAACCACTTTTGAAGAATTTCAAGCCAGTATTACAGCCTCTTTAACCACAGCATTTGCAACGGTTCGTGCTGCTGGTTTAATGATGAAAAAAGGCGGCTCAGTAGTATTAATTTCATCAGCAGCAGCATTGGTTGGACTGGCAAATCATGAAGCGATTGCTGCAGCTAAAGCAGGGATTATAGGTCTTGCACAATCGGCAGCTGCTACATATGCCCCTAATAACCTAAGGGTGAATGTCATAGCCCCTGGGATGGTGGATAGCCCACTTACCACCTCCTTGTTAAATAACCAATTAGCCTATAATGCCTCAAAAATGATGCATGCGTTGGGACGTATTGGGACGCCAGAAGATATTGCTCAGGCGATTATATTTTTACTGAGTCCTGAAAATTGCTGGATTACAGGGCAAGTTCTTGCTGTTGATGGTGGCTTAAGCCATATCCGTCCAAAGATAAAAATTTAAGTCATCTAATTTTCCAAGATTGACGAATTTAAAATTCTAAAATAAGGTTTTGAACTAAGGTGTCAGGAATTCTATCCTTCAAGGATCAATTATCATCAAAAAGTTGAAAATGAAGCAATTACAATATACCTTCAGATTTTTACTAGTATTGTTTTGTTTAATACCAGACATTTATGCATCGCAATCTGTCTGGCATTTTACCTCTAACGATGTTAACAATCTTCACAGTAAACCAGCTGATATTCGTATTTTTTATGGAGATGAGCCATCTCAGTTTGCTGATCTTCGCCTTCCTAAAGCTACGGGACCCTATCCGGTGGCTATTATTATCCATGGTGGTTGCTGGGTTTCCTCTTTTGCAGATTTGCAAAATACATCTGCATTGGCAGATGCCATACGTGACATTGGTTTTGCTACCTGGAATATTGAATACCGTCGTGAGGACAATATTGGTGGTGGTTGGCCAGGAACATTTAATGATATAGGAAATGCTACAGATTTTTTGCGTAATATTAGCAGTAAATATTTGCTTGATCTTAATAGAGTAATTGTAATTGGTCACTCAGCAGGAGGACAATTGGCATTATGGCTTGCGGGACGCAATAAATTACCACCGACTAGTTCATTATATAAAAAAGACCCATTAGTTTTACAAACTGTTATTGCGCTTGGTGGAGTCCCAGACTTAAAAATGTTTAGAAAACATGGGGAAAAGATTTGTAATGGTGATGTTGTGGGAAAACTGTTAGGCAACAACGAAGAACTCATTGAAAAGCATTATGCAGATGCTTCGCCAATAAACCTATTACCAATAACTACAAGGCAAATATTAATTTATGGCGCTGATGATCAAGTGGTTCCTTTTACTTTTGGTAAGCAATACACACAAAAAGCTAAAAGATTAGGCAGTCCTGCCAAATTAATTCAGATAAAACATGGAGCTCATCATGAGTACAATGTCCCAAATTCAGTAACTTGGCCAATCATTTTATCAGTGATTAAGCGCTTCTTGAATAAAGAAGACTAATCTGTCCTCAAAGGTAATGCAAAAAGAAATTTACCTGAGTTAACTTAGCGGCAAACCTCTACTAATCAAAATGTCTTGTCTCGCTCCATATCCTTCAATATAGTTTTTACAAAAATCCTCTAACAGTTCTAGATAAGGCTTACTGTTAAATCTTAGCGGTAAAGACAATGGAGACTCCGGATAATAAAGGAAATGACCACCCCAACCGTTACTTATAGTTAACTGGCCATAATTATTCATATGAATATGAGGATTATTTTTATTTTTTATAAGATGAAGACTATCAATTGAAATATTTGCTTCCTTCATTGCATTAGCAACATCAGGAGAAAACAAACTCCAACTTAATCCAGTCGCAGTCGTCTCAAATCGCTCAGGATGAGCATTAATTGTCTTAATAAAATTTTCTTTTAACGTTTTAATTAATGTATCTTCCTGAATTTTACTTACTGTCGGGGCAAGCACGGCTTTTTCTGGATTAGCTTTCTGTATAAAACTGGAAATCACTCCTGTCTTTATCATATGCGCCCAACATCTCGCCATGATTTCTGCTGATTTTTCTAACGCCATTTTATTTCCTTATATTTACCATAGCGACTTAAAATAGCGAGAAAATAATTTAAAATCAAGCTGATGACTTAGGGATAATTGGGTTTGGAAAAAGCAAAGACTTGATCCTGTAGTTCCATAGAAATTTCAAATCCACATGCGTGAGCATAATTTCGGATAGTTTCCCAGCCTGGATTCGCGCTACCTTTTTTCTAATCTTGAAATATGATCTTGCCTTGAATTGATAGACACCTAATTAAGCGAGTATAACTGATGTTAAAGATAAAATTACTCCTAATCCCATCAATAAGATTGAGAACCTACTAACTCGCCACAAGCTTTTTATCCACTCTATAAAAATCAGGATTAACCCAGTTTCTGGGTGTGAAAGCTAAGCGATTTTTTGCAGCATCTAAGGAAAAATGCACTTGTTAGAGTTTTTATCTTGAATAGCTTGTATGAAGTCACTTACAGTAGCCGTTGATTTTCCAACCCAAGCATCACCCACGCCTGATTTAACAAATGCTCGCAGCTCTTTACCCAAATTACCATTTCTTAATGTGGACAAGTGTTCACTTAAATCAACATTATTTCCTTGTAACGCTGATTTTAAAGCATTAACGGCGTCTCTTTTTTGGGCAAAACTTTTTTGAAAGACAGAAAAGAAGCTTCCATAGAAATACTCTTTTATGTTCCCAGAAGAATGAGTCACGGCCATTCTTTCTCTCAAGTAACTATCTAGCAGGTAATTAATATCATATTTTTTTAGTTTCTCATGATTACCTGCTTCTTTATAGCCATCAGCAATCTTATTAACATTTGCGCCGTATTGTTTGCGGTAAGCCTCTACTTGCTCATGATAACCTGCTAACGCATAACCATAAGCAATATTATCAACGTCTGCACCGTGTTGTTCCCGGTATGCCGCCACTTTCTCATGATTACCTGCTAATGCATAGCCATGAGCAATCTTATTAACATTTGCACCGTGTTGTTCCCGGTAAGCCTCTACTTTCTTATGATTTCCTACCAGTGCATAGTCATGAGCAATATCATCAACATTTGCACCGTGTTGTTCCCGGTAAACCTCTACTTTCTCATGATTACCTGCCAATATATAGCCATAAACAATATTATCAACGTCTGCACCGCGGTGTTCGCGGTAAAACTCTACTTGCTCATGATAACCTGCTTGTGCATAACTATCAGCAATATTATCTACATCTGCACCGTGGTGTTCGCGGTAAAACTCTACTTTTTCTTGATTACCAGCCAGTGCATAGCCATAAGCAATATCATCAACGACTGCACAG
>CAZTYT010000040.1:0-12410 GCA_964618245.1 uncultured Legionella sp.
AAATGAGGGGAGAGATGTGAGGTTGCTTGTTTTTCAGGAATATCGCGATTTATTTTATAGCCATTGAGGAAATTGGAGATAAATTCATTTAAACGATGTTGTGCTCCTTCCTCACCAGGTGTCCAATAGGTGGGAAATTGGGAAGCCCAATTTAGAGAGGGTAAAAGTTTCCACTCGTTGAGTTCCTCGCTATTTACCTCAACTGAGGCTGGATTATGGGTTAATATTTTAGCGGGTTGAGAAATAAGATTTTGCCTGCAGGTTTTCCAATAAGGGGTAAAAACTTTAAAAAACTCACCATTTTTATTGCTTATAGTCCAGGGTTCATGAAATAAATTTGCGTTGAAACTTAAGACGTCAATACTATTTTCCAGTAGGGTGGTTTTGATTTTTTTATCACGAGCTATACTTGCAGGTTCGTAGCATCGATTCCAGTATACAGCATTAATAGAAAGGGAGTGTGTTAACTCAAGGATAATCTCTTTGGGATCACCTTTTTTTAATATTAAGTTTAATCCTAACTTCTTCCTGAGCGAATTTTTTAAGGCAAGAAGGCTATGATGAAGCCACCATGCTTGAGCTTCTCCAAGGACACTGTTTTTTCCATCTAAAATATAAAGCGGTATTACTTTATCGTATTTAGTGCATGCTTCAAAAAATGCAGGATTATCATTTAATCTTAAGTCTTGTCTAAACCAAAAAAGTGCTGTGCTCATATGTTCTCTCTTTCGATTAATGTCTTAGTTTATCGATAATAAAATACTCCAGGGATTGAACTGCCTGGTTAGGATCTTGCTTTTTTATTAGTGAGACATAGATATCATTTAAAGGAGGTAAAAAATCCTCTTCCAATCGATTCAGATCATTAGGAATCATACTGCGTTGGATAGCGGTAATACCTAATCCTGCTCTAACTGCTGCCATTTTCCCGGTATAACTTGGGCTACTAAATGCCAATCGCCATTTTAAATGATACGTATCGAGTGATTCAATAACATTTCCTCGATAAACACAGGGATTTGGGGATAGTACAAGCGGGATGACATTTTTTTGAGTAAAGCCAGTTAGAAGATCTTTTTTACCAACCCAATCCACAGGTTCATTCCATACGTTAATTCCATCGGTAACTGGATTTTTTAAATTGCTTTTTATCAAGATTAAATCAAATTCACCCTGTTCAAAGCGTTCAATTAAGTTGAGTGTTAAATCGCATTCGACATTTAACATCACTCTGGGGTGAAGTCTTGAAAATTCAACCAGCACATCTGAAAGGATCATCGATGCAAAATCTTCAGGAAGCCCAAAACGAAGCTCCCCTTGAAGCTCAGGTGCTTTGAAGCGGTCTAGTGATTCACGATGAAGTTCATAAATTCGCTTGGCATAACCTAAAAAAATTTCCCCATCTGGAGTTAGTGTAAGTTCCCGGCCGCGGATAATAAGTTGTTTTTCCACTAAATTTTCAAGTTTGGCAATTTGTTGACTAATCGCAGATTGTGTACGGCCAACACGACAAGCGGCTTTTGTAAAACTTTGAGTTTCAGCGACTGCTAAAAAGCATTGTATTGTTACTGTATCGAGTGACATTAGAATTCCTAATAGAAAACATCAATATTTTTAATTTAACTTATATCAGTATATCTAATATATTTACATTGTATCAAAACAATTTCTAATGGGAAATGAGGTGAATGAATGATTTTATTTTTTTTAAGTTTGATGTTGGTCTGCCCTTTGGTAGCACTAACTCTTAATAGTGTGCTGTTTTCTCGACCTATTACCGCTGCACGTTATGCGGGGTATGCTATGGGAGTGAGTTTTTTGATAGGGGTAGGCTTACTTGCTTACGTTTCCTTATCGCAACAACCTATACTCTATTTATGGATAAATGCCAATACATTAAGCCTTTTATTATGCAGTTTAGTCTTATTGGTCAGCTTTGTTGTGCATCGGTTTTCCTTAAGGTATATGCATGGAGATAGGCTCTACAGACGCTTTTTTATCCTCTTATCCCTTCTTACTTTAAATGCTCAAGTGATGGCACTGGCAGATAATTTATTCCTGTTTTGGGGCACCTGGTCCATATCAAATATGATTCTAGTACTTTTGATGGTACATAAAAAAGACTGGGCTGCATCAAAAAACTCTGGGTTATTGGCTTTCTATACACTGGCTCCAGGCAGTATTTGCTTATTCATTGCGTTCATTATTTTAATGCTGACTTATTCAACAAACTCCATTCAGGCATTAATTCAGCAATCTGATGTAACTCACTTATCTGCATTGTATCTCTCGATGAGTTTTATCCTGATTGCGGCACTAACCCAATCTGCAATATACCCTTTTCATCGTTGGCTTATCAGCTCTTTAAATTCGCCAACTCCAGTATCTGCTTTAATGCATGCTGGCCTTGTGAATGGTGGTGGAATTCTTCTGGTTAAATTTGCGCCTCTGATGATTTTGCATCAAGGGCTGCTAACGCTCTTGTTTTTACTAGGGGCATCGTCTGCTCTATTGGGTACTATTTGGAAGCTAATGCAACACGATATTAAAAAAATGTTGGCTTGTTCTACAATGGCTCAAATGGGTTTTATGATGATGCAGTGTGGTGTTGGTTTATTTGCAGCCGCAATAGCCCATCTTTGTTGGCATGGATTGTTCAAAGCGTATTTGTTTTTAAGCTCAGGCTCAACTCTTATGCAAACCAAATCAGACAGTAAAACCTCTGACGCATCTTTAGTTGTCATAATGGCATCAGTTATTGGCGGGGTGGTTGCAATGAGTACCTTTGCCTTTACCACTGATAAATCGTTTTCCCTCGTTGATGCGAATGCATTTGTCCTGTTTTTTGCTTTTATCGCGGGCACCCAGCTGATGCTCACGTGGGTTCGCAGTCAGCAAACTTTTTTAAGTTTGGCAACAGGACTCCTCCTCGCTTCGTTTTCCGGTTTCATGTATGGATGGAGCATTCATCTTATTGAGTGTTTGCTTCCAAATATATCAGCCTTGCCAGCGTATCGCCTGTCTTTATTACACTGGGGAGTGATGGCTTTATTTGGCGCTTTGTGGGTGGTGTTTAACCTTGGTCTACACCAGAAATTAGGGCAATCCAGACTTGGCTGTTGGCTTTACATGAATTTATTTAATGCAAGCCAACCATCTGTCAAGACTGTTACTGCTTTACGACGTGATTATAACTACTAAACGAACTAAGGAATATTTATGACTAGCGCAAAAATTTTAGCTGAAAAAAACAGAGCAAAAGAAAATTTGAAAAAAACAGGATCTACTTTTCATTTAGCAAAAAACAAGGCAATCGAAATACAGGCGCTTGTGCAAAATGCTGCAAAATGTGTTGCTCCTGTTTGGCCACTTGAGACTTTTATTGCGTGCAATCCTTTACAAGGTTTTGAGGGGCAAGATTTTGAGGAAGCTTTGGAGCAAGGGGGGGTTAGAACCCAACGAATGGAGCGTAATCCTCAATTGGAAGAAGTCAATCTTCAAATGATCAAATGGTGTGGTGGTTTTTTGGATTCAGGTCAAGGTAGTATTAATATGCCGCATCGAGAGAAAGGTTTTTATTTGGGATTCTTGAAACTAGCTTATTTTGATAAGCAATTGCATCGCAATAAAAAAGAAGCAAAAGAATTTTTAAGGCAATTGCCTGAATCGGCAGAAGAAGCCATTAAAGAGTGCCTGTTGCGACTTAAAGTGCCTGCCGGCAATGAAGAGGCTTTTCTTTCGCAAACTCTTCTTTATTTACCGGGTTGGGCTGGGTTTGTAAAATGGAAGACTGATTGGCAGAACACAAAAAAACCAGAGGAAAAACGTGTTACTCTCACGGATTTTCTTGCAGTACGTTTAGTGCTTACTTGTTTACTTTGGCCTGATGCTTCTCGAGAAAAAGAAAGCCACAATAACAGCTCTTTGGTTAAAGAAGTAGTTGCACAATTAAAATTGAATGAAAGCAGTTATCGGCAAAAACTATTAAATATGATCTTGCCTGAGGTTAAAAAAACCCAAACCCTTAATGCGAGGAGAGTAGCTCAATTAGTTTTTTGCATTGATGTTCGCTCAGAGCCTTTTCGTCGAGCCATAGAGTCATTAGGAAATTATGAAACTTTCGGTTTTGCAGGTTTTTTTGGTATTCCTATCCGCGTTAATGAGTTTAGTACTAACAAGACCAAAGAGTGTTGCCCAGCTCTCTTAAAGCCACGGTTTGATATTAAAGAAACTCCAATTGCGGCGAATAAAGAGATTTTTGAGCGCTATCTTAAAGGTAAAAGACTGATTAACACTTATAAAAATCTCTATACCCAGTTAAAGCATAATTTTTCAACTCCTTTCGCTTTGGTGGAGTCATTGGGTCTTTGGTCTGGTTTGAACATGATTTTAAAATCCATCGCACCTAATCTAAGCCATCTTTTTGCAAATTCTATAAATAATTGGTTAGCCCCAAAGCTTTCAACCAAAGTCTCCTATGATCTGGATGAGGCTGATTTGGAACAAGGGGTTTCTCTAAAAGAACAAATTACCTATGCAGAAACGGTGTTACGCTTGATGGGGCTTACTTCCGACTTCGCTAAATTCATTGTTTTATGTGGTCACGGAAGTACCACAGAAAATAATCCTTATGCCTCGGCGCTAGATTGTGGTGCTTGTGGTGGGAATCATGGAGGTATTAATGCTCGTTTATTAGCTTCGATTCTCAATAAACAGGAGGTAAGATGGGGCTTAGAAGAGCAAGGTATACATATTCCGCTTGATACTGTATTTTACGGGGCACTTCATAATACAACGACTGATTTAGTTCAGCTGTACTCACAAGATTCACTCAACCCAATTTATCCGGAACTCTTAAAGCAGCTTCAGGAAGATTTAAGAGAAGCAAGGGTAAAAACTAATGAGGAACGAGGGAAGAAGTTACTGAGTCTTAATCCTTGCAAAGACATTCTCAGAAGAAGCATTGATTGGTCTGAAACACGACCTGAATGGGGGTTGGCACGAAATGCTGCATTTATTGTGGCCCCTCGTTATCTTACCCAAAATATTCATCTTGATGGACGTTGTTTCTTACATTCTTATCGTTGGGAACAAGATCCTAATGGAGAATTGTTAGAGACTATATTAACTGCCCCAATGGTAGTTGCTGAATGGATTAATACCCAATATTTGTTTTCAACACTCAACAATGTTTCTTTTGGCAGCGGGAGTAAAATTACGCACAATGTGGTGGGTAAAATTGGCGTTATGCAGGGCAATGGAAGCGACCTCATGCATGGTCTTCCTCTTCAATCGGTCATGAGCAGTGATGAACAGGCTTATCATGAACCACAACGCTTATTAACAGTAGTTTATGCACCCAAAGAGCTTGTTTCCAACGTGATTGAAAAACATTCAATTTTAAAAACTTTATTCTTCAATGAATGGGTGTACTTACTGGTCATTGATCCAATAAATCAATCGCCTTACCTGCTTAATCAATCTGGTAGTTGGGTTTTATTAGAAAATCAAGAGGACAAATAAAATGAATGTAGTTAAAGTTCAAGAGCGGAAAGATATAGGGATTAATTTACATCCGATGAAAAAAATTGAGGTCATTGTTGCAGGTGAGCATGAACATATTATTTCATCGATGATGGAGGAGGCTGCTGTTACGGGTTTTACCTTAATCAGAAATATTTCTGGAAAAGGCCATAATGGGTTTCATGAGGGAAAAATACTGTTTAATGACAAATCCTCGCTAGTCTTGTTTATTGCTGTCGCACCTGATGAAGTTATTGCAACAATCGCATTGGGGATGAAAACTTTATTTCAAAGTAACTCTGGAGTTATGTTTGTTTCCGATGTGGCGGTGGCTAGAATGGACTATTTCCAAGCAGATAAGGAATAATGATGTACTATAAAGATCAATCTGTGCTTCTAGCTTCCATGCATGAAAAGGAGCGTGTAATCGCTCCTCCTTTCTTAAATAGGCTGTCATGTACCCTGGTGGTACATGAGTTTGATACGGATCAATTTGGTACTTTCACAGGAGAAGTAAATCGAGTCTTGAACCCTTATGACACTTGTCACTTGAAAGCTAAAACAGCTGCGGAACAGCACGGTTATATGTTATCTGTTGCTAGCGAAGGAAGTTTTGGTCCTCATCCGGCAAACCCATTTGTGCCAAGTGCTCATGAAATAATGGTATTTATTGATAGGAAACATAATTGGATTATTGCAGAGCAAATAATAAGTCCTAAAACCAACTATACAATGATGACTATTACTAAAAATACAGATCTCAAACCAATTCTCGAACGAGTTAGTTTTCCCTCACATGCGCTCATCCTGCTAGCGAATACTAATAAACGAGTTCTTGCTAAAGGGATCAGTGATTTAGATCGCTTAAACAAAGAATTAGCTATTGGTTTTAAACAGGAAAAAGAACTACTTTTAGGAACAGATATGAGGGCCATGATGAATCCAACTCGAATGGAGGTGCTTGGTGACTTAGCAGATAAGTTGGCATTGCGAATTGCTACGTTTTGTATTCAATGTCAGAGTCCAGGATTTGGTTTTAAATCCACTAAAGGGGCTCTTCCATGCGCACTTTGCGGTGCCTCCACTTCTTTTTATCAAGAAGAAGTATGGGGTTGTATTCGTTGTGATTATCAAGAATATAAAAGGCGAAAAGATGGACTGTTAAAAGCAGATCCTACTTATTGCAATTATTGTAATCCATAAAAAGATTTACCGTTAATATTTGAATATTATTTGTTCATTTGCAATAATTATTTATTAATATGTATTTTTTCTCACTTTTTTTGGTGAGATTGGTAAATGATAGGGGACTTGCTATGCTTGTGGAGATTCTATCACGTATCCAGTTTGGCTTTAGTATAGGCTTTCATATTTTATTTCCTACATTAAACCTGGGTTTAGCTGTTTTCTTGGTCATTATGGAGCTTTTTTGGTTAAAGACAAGAGATACAATTTATCTCGAAATTTGTAAGCTTTGGACCAAGATTTTTGCTCTTACTTTCGGAATGGGTGTGGTGTCAGGTATCGTTCTCGCCTATCAAATAGGGATGAATTTTGGACCATTTATCACCCAGTTTGGTAATGTTTTAGGGGCATTATTTGCCTATGAAACATTGACTGCTTTTTTCCTTGAGGCAGGTTTTTTGGGTGTCATGCTTTTTGGCTGGGAAAAGGTTCCCCCTACGCTTCATTTTATAGCCACCTTGTTAGTGGCTATCGGTACCACTATATCAGCATTTTGGATTATGTCTGCCAATTCCTGGATGCAAACACCAAGTGGTTATGAGTTAATTAATGGGAAATACGTAGTGGCCAGTTGGTGGTCGGTAGTTATGAACCCCTCATTCATACCCCGCTTTATTCATATGATCCTAGCCTCATATGTAACAACTTGTTTTGTTATTATGGGTGTTGCTTCTTATTATTTACTTCGCAAAAAGGCGGTCAATCTAGCGAAAAAAAACCTCTCCTTTGCTCTTTGGGCTGCTTTAATTCTTGTTCCTGTTCAAATTGGAGTTGGTGATGTTGTTGGATTAAAAGTGAAAGAATATCAACCACTTAAAACAGCAGCGATGGAAGGCATTTGGCATACCCAAAAAGGTGCTCCTTTAGTTTTATTCGCCTGGCCTTCCCAAGAACAACAACAAAATAACTATTCTATTGAAATTCCTAAGCTGGCAAGTTTCATTAATACCCATGATTGGAATGGAATGATGCTTGGTTTGGATTCTGTAAAACCTGATGAACAACCACGGGTTGCACCTGTATTTTTTACATTCAGAATAATGGTAGGTATTGGTCTACTCATGTTCGCTACAGCAATTGCAGGATTATGGCTTCGCTATAAAAATAAAATTTATGAAGCGAAATGGTTTCACTATTGGTGTTTTTTAATAACGCCATTGGGATTTATCGCAAGTATTTGTGGATGGCTTACAGCCGAAATTGGACGACAGCCTTGGGTGGTTCATGGTTTGTTAAAAACGCATGATGCTGTTTCTGCAATTAGCGTTGAAGATGTAATTATTTCATTTGTATTATTGGTTCTTGCTTATGGGGTTGTTTTTGGATTTTATCTATATTATTTATTAAAACTCATTCGTTTAGGTCCTAAAGCAATTGAACAAGACCAGGTCGAACAACATGCTTTTCAGTATATGACCGATTTAGATGTGGAGAAAAAATAATGCTTCCACTCATTTTTGCAATATTACTTGCTTTCATTGTAATGATGTATGTCATCCTGGATGGTTTTGATCTTGGTATTGGAATTTTATTTCCCTTTACCAATAGCGAAAGTGAACGGGATAAAATGATGAACTCCATTGCGCCAGTATGGGATGGCAATGAGACTTGGCTTGTTTTTGGTGGGGCTATCCTTTATGGAGGATTCCCCCAGGTTTATGGTGCTCTTTTGCCTGTGCTTTATATGCCAATCATGTTCATGTTGATTGCTTTGATATTTCGTGGCGTTAGTTTTGAGTTTCGTTTTAAAGCCGATAAGTCGAAGCCCGTTTGGAATTGGCTATTTGCAATAGGGTCAGTCGCAGCAGCATTTTTCCAGGGAGTAATATTAGGATGTTTCGTCCAAGGCTTTTCAATTAATCCGCAAACAATGTTAATTAGTCAAACAAGCTGGCTAACTCCTTTTAGTTTACTTACTGGCGTTGCCTTAATTAGTGGTTATGCGCTTCTTGGCGCAACATGGATGCTCATTAAGAGCGTTGGTAAGCTCCAGCGTAAAATGATTCATTATGCGCGTGGTTTATTAATCATTGTTAGTTTCTTTTTGATATTCGTAAGTATTTGGACTCCATTACACAATGCGGAAGTCTTTTATCGTTGGTATCAATTTCCAAATTTTTTATTGTTAAGCCCGCTTCCCTTAATTACCGCCTTAGCTGTATATCTTGCTTGGAAAAATTTATCTTTAAATTCTAATAATGAACGTAAACCATTTATCTACAGCATTATTATTTTCTTGTGTTCTTACATAGGAATAGCCATTAGTGTTTACCCTTATTTGATTCCTCCCCAGATTACCATTTGGGAGGCGGCTGCTCCTGCTTCAACACTTGGATTTATATTAGTGGGGGTAGTTATTATGTTGCCATTATTACTTGCGTATACACTGTATGCTTACTCTCTTTTTAAAGGAAAAGCAGCAAAAAATTATCATTAAGCTCATATCAACTGCTTTTACTAAGATAATCAGATAAAATGTTTTTTATTTATCATCATTCTTATTAAAATGAAAAAAGGTTTATTACTTATTAATCTTGGTACTCCTCAAAGTACCAATATCGCTGACATTAAACGTTATTTACGAGAGTTTCTAACTGATAAGCGAGTTATTGACATACCGGCATTCATTCGTTTTCTTTTGGTTTATGGCTTAATTGTTCCTTTTAGATCAAAGAAAACTGCTCAGGCTTATAAGTCGATATGGACTGAGCAAGGCTCCCCTTTAATGGTTTATAGTCAGCAGTTGGCCAATTATGTCCAACAACGGCTAAAAAATGATTATAAAGTAGTATTGGGAATGCGTTATGGTGCTCCATCCATAGAGCAAGCACTACTCGAATTAAAAGCATGCCAAGAGATTACCGTACTTCCTCTATATCCTCAGTATTCCTCTGCAGCTACAGGTTCCTCAATGGAAGAAGTAATGCGTATCTTGTCACAAAAGGAAGTTATTCCTTCTCATCATGTAATTCGCGATTTTTATCAGCATCCTGCATATATCGCTTCAATGACTGACGTAATTAGGCAGTATTTAAACAAGCAATCTCATCTATTATTCAGCTACCACGGCATACCTGAGCGCCAAATTGTTAAAGGCGGGTGCAAAACGGTTTGTTCAGAGGCTTGCGCTCCCATCTCTTTGAAAAATCAAGACTGTTATCGAGCGCAATGTTTTGAAACAAGCCGTTTATTGGCACAAAAATTAGAGTTACATCCAGAACAATACACCACCGCTTTTCAGTCACGCTTGGGTAAAACACCCTGGATAAAACCCTATACGGATGAAGTTTTACCTGAACTAATTGGACGGGGTATCAAAAATCTGGTGGTTGCTTGCCCTTCTTTTACTGTCGATTGCCTTGAAACCCTTGAAGAAATAGGCATGCGCTTAAAAGAACAATGGCTACATTTAGGAGGCCAAGAGTTTATTCTCACGCCATGTTTAAACAGCAATGAATTTTGGGTAGATGCAGTGATTGATATAGTTGAAGCAAAAACTAAAAATTAACCCAATTCAGAATCAAGGCCTCATGAGAGGCCTTGGTAAATTATTCTTCTATACTAATTTCAATTTTTTTCTCAGTAGCAGCCTCTTTTTTAGGAATTTTTATTTCCAGAACACCCTGGGAATAACGTGCCGTTATTTTCGCATCATCCGCAGTTTGGGGGAGGCTAAAGCGGCGGTAAAATTGCCCTTGAGTACGTTCTCTTCGGGTATAGCCTTGATGCTGTTCTGTTTTTTCAAAGTGACGCTCTCCTTTTAAAGTAAGAACGTGCTGCTCTAAAGAAATAGAAATTTCTTCCTTCTTCACCCCTGGTATATCTGCGATAACCAGAAAACAATCTTTTTCCTCTTTAATATCCACTAATGGCGACCAGGTGCCGGTTTCAATAAAAGAGGCATCATCTTGTTTTTCAAGGTTAAAAAAATCATTGAGCAAATGCCCCATATCACGGTACATAGGCAATGTTCTTCTTAATGTGTTCATAGCTATCTCCTTAAATATGTTTTTGATGATTAGTAAATAGGGTTGATGTATTTAAAATTCAAGGGATGCTTTATAGTTTTTATGGTTTTGCAAAAATCACGTTTGAAATTAAAAGTTAGACATTCAACGTGGAGTGATTTTGCGGTCTAAGCGTGGCTTTTTATTTTTCCCCTTTTTTTTCTAACTTGTGACCATCTAAATGTCGTTCATGACGCTCATTTTCTTGTTTTGCTATCTGCTTTTCTTCTTTTGTCCTACCAAATTTTATCCTATTTTCAGCAGCCTTTTTTTCTTTTTCCAAACGAATTTTAGCTTTTCTTTTTTTATTGAGATTGATAATGTTTACCATGGTTATCTCTATTCAGTATGTTGTTTAAACTATAGCGCATAAAATATGCGCAAGACATTTCAGCAAACAATACATCAAAAATAGCAATATAGGTATGTTTGTTGAGCGTCTGAACATATCTGTAACGAGTATTAGCCGTCTTATTTTGTAAATTATTAGCAAAATAATTATAAAAAAGCATTAATGGAAAAATTCTGCTGCAAATCCAGATAAAATACTGTATAATATGTGGCAATTTTTTATCTATTTTAATTATTTAATTTTAAGAGTGCTATGGCTAATTTAAACGAATATAGAAACATTGGTATCTTCGCTCACGTAGATGCTGGAAAAACCACTACTACCGAACGTATTCTCAAGCTTACCGGTAAAATTCACAAAATAGGTGAAGTTCACGATGGTGAATCAACAACCGATTTCATGAAGCAGGAAGGAGAACGTGGTATTACTATTCAATCTGCAGCAGTCAGTTGTTTCTGGAAAGGTACACGGTTCAACGTAATCGATACCCCAGGACACGTTGACTTTACTGTAGAGGTGTATCGTTCACTAAAAGTACTCGACGGCGGTATCGGGGTATTCTGTGGTTCAGGCGGTGTTGAGCCCCAGTCTGAAACTAGCTGGCGTTATGCGAACGAATCCAAAGTATCTCGTTTGATTTTTGTAAACAAACTTGATCGTATCGGCGCAAACTTCTTTAGAGTAACTGAGCAGATCAAAAAAGTATTAGGTGCAAGACCTTTAATTATGACTTTGCCGATTGGCTTTGAAGACAGTTTCGTAGGAGTTGTCGATTTATTAACCCGCAAAGCTTATGTTTGGGACGAATCAGGTCAGCCAGAAAACTACAAAATTACTGATGTTCCAGCTGATATGGTTGACGATGTTGAAATGTATCGTGGTCAATTAATTGAAACAGCGCTGGAAATGGATGATGATTTGCTGATGGCTTATCTGGAGGGTGAAGAGCCTTCAATCGAAGACATTAAGCGTTGTATCCGTAAAGGAACGCTTGAATTAGCCTTCTTTCCGACTTATTGCGGTTCAGCCTTTAAAAACAAAGGCATGCAGTTGTTATTGGATGCCGTGGTTGATTATTTACCGGCTCCTCATGAAGTTAACCCACAGCCATTAACTAATGCTGAGGGTGAACCAAATGGCCAATTCGCAATCGTTTCTCCTGATGAGCCGTTCCGTGCTTTGGCATTTAAAATCATGGATGACCGTTTTGGTGCCTTAACCTTCGTACGTATGGGATGGCAATGAGACTTGGCTTGTTTTTGGTGGGGCTATCCTTTATGGAG